>JBBQKT010000338.1:0-3862 GCA_038327205.1 Burkholderiales bacterium
AGGCAGATTCAAGCGGATATTGCGAGAAAGCCGGGTGGCAAGACTGGTGTCGCGAGGCAACACCTGGGAGAACGCTGGCACCAACAACACATCGTCGAAGGTCAGCGCATTTCCTAAAAGGCGCATGTGGGAGGCTCCATACCCAAAGATACATTATACGGAAGACCCCTGATCCCCCTGTCGCAAGCGCCCGCCTACACTCGACAAATGCCCAAACGCCCCTTTCATACCGTTGCGCTGGCCTTGCTGCTGCTGGCTCTCGCCTTCCCTGCTCAAGCCCAATGGAAATGGCGTGATGCCGGGGGCAAGATCCAATACAGCGACCTGCCGCCGCCCAACGGCACACCCGAAAAAGACATCCTGCAGCGCCCGGCCGGGCTGAAGCCGCTGATTGTTGTGCGGCCGTTCGGCACGCCGGTGGCAGCCAGCGCGCCAGCCCCCGTCGCCAGCGGGCCCAGCAAGGCCGAGCTTGACCAACAGGCCAAGCAGAAGCAGCAAGAACAGGACGTGGCAGCCAAGCAAAAAGAAGAAGAGCGCAAGCTTGCCTTGCAGCGAAAGGACAACTGCAGTCGCGCGCAAGACAATCTGAAGCTGCTGCAAGACGGCGTGCGTCTGACCCGCGCCAACGCGAAGGGTGAAAACGTGGTGCTCGACGAGCGCCAGCGGGCCGACGAGATTCAGCGCACCCGTGGCGTGATGACCAGCGAGTGCCGCTGATTCGCTAGCGCACCAACTTGCCGGCCAGCGGCCGATGCCGTGACACGATGCGCTCGCCGCGCGCCTCATACCGACGCCGCCGCGCAGCCATCGGATCAATCGTCAAGGGCCGGTAGACCTCGACCCGGTCGCGATCTTGCAACACAGTGTCCAGCGCCCGCAGGCGGCCCCAGATGCCGACCTTCAAACCGTCCACCTCGACTTGCTGCGCGGCTAGAAGCTGGCCGACGGTCGTGCCCGCTGCCGCCGTCAGTTCAATCTGCCGCACATCGCCCGCCGCCGGGCTCCAGACCAGCTCGATATTGAGCCCATCATCGGGGGCCATAAACCGCCTCGGCGCGTTGCACAAAACTGTCGACAAAGGTGTTGGCGATGCGGTCGAATACCGGGCTGATCACGGCTTCCAGCGCACGGCTTGAAAACTCATAGCGCAACTCGAACATGACCTTGCAAGCGGCCTGGTCGTCGTCGCCCGGCGGCTTCAAGGGCTTGAAGTTCCAAACACCGTCGAGCGTGGAAAATGGCCCATCCACCAGTGCCATGCCGACCTCGCTGTCGAGCGTATGGCTGTTGCGGGTGGTAAATGCCTGTTGCACGCCTGCGAAACTCAGCGACAGCCGCGCGGTGACCCCATCATCACTTTGAGCCAACACCTCGGCCTTGTCGCACCAGGGCAAAAATTCCGGGTAGCGCGCCACATCGGTGACCAGGCCATACATCTCCTGCGAGGAGTACCAGAGCAAAACTGACTTTTTAACGTGCTTCATACAATAGCCTCATTCTATTGGCGGCTGTCGCTCCAGATTGGCCCCGAACTGGCTCCCATGACTTCTGCCCATCCTGCATCACCACCCGAACGCAAGCCCAGGTCCACCACGGTCGGGCCGCCCGTCGCCGAAAACCGCCGTGCCCGCTACGACTACTTCATCACCGAGCGCTTTGAGGCCGGTGTGGTGCTGGAAGGCTGGGAGGTCAAGGCGATCCGCGCTGGCCAGGTGCAGCTGACCGATGGCTATGTGATGGTCAAAGGGAACGAACTCTTCTTGATCGGCTGCCGCATCAACCCGCTGCGCAATGCTTCGACGCATGTCAGCCCGACGGCCGACCGTATCAAGAAGCTCTTGCTCAAGCGCGAAGACATCCGCAAATTGGTCAGCAAGATCGAGCAAAAGGGCTTCACCCTGGTGCCGTTGAATCTGCATTTCACCGGCAGCTTCCTGAAGGCCGAGATCGCGCTGGCCAAGGGCAAGGCCGAGCACGACAAGCGCGACACCGAGAAGAGCCGCGACTGGGCGCGGGAGAAGGGTCAGATCATGCGGCAAGCGGACAAACGACCTAAGGATTGAGGACTGAGGACTGAGGCCTAAGGACTGAGGACCGTCAACGCCTGCGCCAGATCGGCGCGCAGATCGGCCTCCGCCTCCAGGCCAATGGCAAAACGGACCAGTTGTCCGTCGGCGTAAGGACGGGCCAGGTTGCGGCTGCGGCGCATGTCGTAGGGCACGGCCAGGCTCATCGGCCCGGCCCACGAATAACCGATGCCAAACAGGGCCAGCGCATCGACAAAAGCATCGACCTGTGAGGCTGTGAACGCCGGCTTGAAAATGGCCGAAAACAGGCAGGCTGCACCGGCACTGCTGGTCGCCAGCCAATGGGCATGGCCGGGCGATCCGGGCAAGGCCGGATGCAAGACCTGGGCAACGGCGGGCTGCGCCTGCATCCAGGCTGCCAATGCGCGCGTCGTCGCGTCCTGTGCCCGGTAGCGCAGCTCGGTGGTCGGAAGACCACGCAGCACCAGTTCCACATCGTTTTGGCCCACGCTGTAGCCCAGATGCTCATGGGCGTGATTGATGCGCTCGTGCAGCGCAAGGTCACGCGTGCACACCGACCCCATCAACACATCGGCTCCGCCGGACGGGTACTTGGTCAAGGCGTTCATCGACACATCGACGCCGAGCTCAAAAGGCTTGAATGCAATGCCCGTGCCCCAGGTGTTGTCGATGGCGGTCAACACGCCCTGCGCCTTGCAGGCTGCAATCAATCCGAGCAGATCGGGAAACTCCATCGTGATCGAGCCGGCAGCCTCCAGCCAGACCAACTTCGTCTGTGGGCCCAGCATGGCTGCCAAGGCTTCAGCATCGAGCGGATCGTAGAAACGGTGCGTGATGCCGAACTGCGGCAACCACGACTCGCTCAGATAACGGTTCTGGCCGTAGACGTTGTCCGGCACCAGCACCTCATCGCCGGGCCGCAGCAGGGCCATGCTGACGAGGGTGACCCCCGCCAGGCCGCTGGGCACCAACAGGCAATGCTCGGCCCCTTCCAAGGTGGCGAGGCGGGCTGCCAAGGTGTAGGACGTCGGCGTGCCATGCAGGCCGTAGCGGTAGCTGTGGCCGTCGCGCGGCCGGGGCTTGTGCAGGTCGGCGGTGTTCTTGAACAAGACCGTCGAGGCCTTGTAGACGCCGACCGGGATGGCTGCCCAGCCTTCTGGGGGGCGGTAAGGGTGATGGATCTGTTGGGTGGAAATCGCCTTGACCATCAGATTGCCATCCCCACGAGATCATGGCCTTCAGTGGCAACAATCTTCGCCTTGGTGAACTCGCCCACCTTCAAGACCTTGCTGGCCTTCTGCGGCGGCAGCAGGCGCACCGTACCGTCGATCTCCGGCGCGTCGGCGTAGGTGCGGCCGACGCCACCCTTGCGGCCCAGGCCGGGGGCGGAATCAATCAGCACCTGCATCGTGGCACCCACGCGCGAGCGCAGCTTGTCGATCGAGACCTGCTCGGCGATGGCCATGAAGCGGGCGCGGCGCTCGTCGCGCACCTCGGTCGGCAGCGCGCCTTCCAAGGCGTTGGCGGTGGCGCCTTCGACCGGCGAATAGGCAAAACAGCCGGCGCGGTCGATGCGCGCCTCGGCCATGAAGTCGAGCAGGTACTGGAACTCGGCCTCGGTCTCGCCGGGGAAGCCGGCGATGAAGGTCGAGCGGATCACGATGTCGGGGCAAGTCTCGCGCCAGCGCAGGATGCGCTCCATGTTCTTCTCGCCATTGGCCGGGCGCTTCATGCGCTTGAGCACGTCGGGATGCGCGTGCTGCAGCGGCACGTCCAAATACGGCAGGATCAGGCCTTCTGCCATCAGCGGCAGC
>JBBQKT010000339.1:0-3849 GCA_038327205.1 Burkholderiales bacterium
GTCTTCTAAAAACGCGCTGCCCTCATGGGTCAGGGTCAGCTTGCGGGTGGTGCGCAGCATCAGCTTGACGCCCAGCCGCGCCTCCAGCGCATCCAGCCGCCGGCCCATCACCGCCGGGGCCACGCCTTCGACGGCGGCGGCGGCTGTCAAGCTGCCCTTGGTGGCGACAAGCACGAAGGATTCGATCTGTTTCAGGCGGTCCATCATCGGTATTGTGCTGCCGAGTGCGGCCATTCATGCAAATTTCGCAGGGATTCACGACGTTGCACACGCTGAATCAAAGTGCGGATCTCGCATAAATTGCAGCTTGTTGTTATTGAGGAAATCCGCCATGACCGAACGCAGTACCCCCCGAACAACGGTCCACAGCCTGCAGGTCGCCACCCCGCTGTACCGTTTCATTGAAGATCGTGTGCTGCCCGGCACCGGTGTTGCGAGCGAGACCTTCTGGGCGGGCTTCGACGCCATCGTGCGCGACCTGTCGCCCAAGAACATCGCCTTGCTGGCCGAACGGGATCGATTGCAGACGGAGCTGGATACCTGGCACCGCGCCCACCCCGGCCCAATTGCCGACATGCCTGCCTACCGTGCGTTCTTGACGCAAATCGGCTATCTCGTGCCCCTGCCCGGCAAGGTCAAAGCCACCACGACCAAGGTCGATGCCGAACTGGCCCTGCAAGCCGGCCCGCAACTGGTCGTGCCCATCCTGAATGCCCGCTACGCCTTGAACGCCGCCAACGCGCGCTGGGGCAGCCTGTACGACGCGCTCTATGGCACCGACGCCATCTCCGAAGCGGATGGCGCGGACAAGGGCCGCGGCTACAACCCGATTCGCGGCGCCAAGGTGATTGCCTTTGCTCGCGACGTCCTCGACCAAGCCGCACCGCTGGCCACGGGTTCGCACAGGGACGCAACCGGCTACAGCGTGGTGGCCGGGGTCTTGGTGGTGTCGACCGCCGCAGGCACCACGAGCCTGGCCGACCCGGCTGGCTTCGTCGGCTACCAGGGCGATGCCGCCGCGCCGACCGCCATCCTGCTGTGCCATCACGGCCTGCACCTCGACATCCAGATCGACCGCAGCACCACCATCGGTGCCACCGACCCGGCCGGCATCAGCGATGTGGTGTTGGAAGCGGCGCTTTCCACCATCCTCGACCTGGAAGATTCGGTCGCCGTGGTCGATGCTGACGACAAGGTCGTCGCCTATGCCAACTGGCTGGGCCTGCTGCAAGGCACCTTGACCGAAGAACTGACGAAGGGCGGCAAGACGATCACCCGCTCGTTGAACCCGGACCGGGTGTACACCGCGCCCGGCGGCAGTGGTGAAGTCAAGCTGCATGGCCGCTCACTGATGTTCCTGCGCAATGTCGGCCACCTGATGACCAACCCGGCCATCCTGTACGGTGACGGTCTGGAGATCCCCGAGGGCATCCTTGACGCCGTGGTCACCACGACCATCGCCCTGCACGATCTGAAGCGGCGCGGCAACTCGCGCACTGGCTCGGTCTACATCGTCAAGCCCAAGATGCATGGCCCGGCCGAGGTGGCTTTTGCCTCCGAGCTGTTTGGCCGCGTCGAGGCGGTGCTGGGCCTGGCCGAAAACACGGTCAAGCTGGGCATCATGGACGAGGAGCGCCGCACCAGCGTCAACCTGAAGGCCTGCATCGCCGCCGCCAGCGCCCGCGTCGCCTTCATCAACACCGGCTTCCTCGACCGCACCGGCGACGAGATGCACACCGCCATGCAGGCCGGGCCGATGCTGCGCAAGGGCGACATGAAGTCCACGCCGTGGATCGCCGCCTATGAGCGCAGCAATGTGCTGACCGGCCTGGGCTGTGGCCTGCGCGGCCGCGCCCAGATCGGCAAGGGCATGTGGGCCATGCCCGACCTGATGGCGGCGATGCTGGCGCAAAAAATTGCCCATCCCAAGGCCGGTGCCAACACCGCCTGGGTGCCGTCGCCCACCGCCGCCACCTTGCACGCGCTGCACTACCACCAGGTTGATGTGGCCGCGGTCCAACGCGAGCTGGAACAGACCGATGCCGACGCCGAGCACGATGGCCTGCTCAACAAATTGCTCGAGATTCCCGTCGTAGCCAAGCCTGAGTGGGCTGCCGCCGATGTGCAGCAGGAACTGGACAACAACGCCCAGGGCATCCTCGGCTATGTGGTGCGCTGGGTCGACCAGGGCGTCGGCTGCTCCAAGGTGCCCGACATCCACAACATCGGCCTGATGGAAGACCGCGCCACCCTGCGCATTTCCAGCCAGCACATCGCCAACTGGCTGCTGCACGGCGTCATCAGCGCGGCCCAGGTGCACGAGACCTTCGAGCGCATGGCGGCCGTGGTCGATGGCCAGAACGCCGGTGATGCGGCCTATCAGCCGATGGCCGGCCACTTCAGCAGCTCGGCGGCTTATCAAGCCGCGCTTGACCTGGTTTTCAAGGGCTTGGTGCAGCCCAGCGGCTACACCGAGCCCTTGCTGCATGCCTGGCGCTTGAAGGTGAAGGCCGGCAACTGACCGAGCTTTGCCATTTGTCGCTGCTTGTTGCCTGGCGACAACAGCCAGCTGGCAGGCGGGGAAACCTCGGGGGAAAGACATTCGGCGCTCAAAGCAAACTCGGACGACGTACTGGTTAACAACGACCAGACCACCCTTTCGCAGTCTTATCGGCAGCAGTGTCCGTAAGTGCTGTTCCCTTGGAGGTACCACTTGAAACTAAATCCCATCAGCTTTGCCGTCGCCACTGCCTTGGCAGTGATCGCCCTGCCGACTTATGCGCAACAGACCTCGGGTCAGCTGGAACGCGTCGTTGTGACCGGTTCCAACATCAAGCGAATCGAATCCGAAAGTGCAAACGCCATCCTGTCGATCAGCAAGGAAGACATCAGCAATTCCGGCAAGGCGACCCTGACGGAATACCTGCAATCGCTGTCCCTCGATGGACAGGGATCACTGCCTACCGGCTTCGGCAATGGCTTTGCTGCTGGCGCAACCGCAATTTCCCTGCGTGGTCTGGGTGCCAACGCGACGCTTGTTCTGGTGAATGGTCGCCGTCTTGCGCCTTACCCGCGCGCCGACGACTTCCAGAAGATGTTCACGGACCTGTCGACGATTCCGCTGGAGGCCGTCGATCGAATCGAGGTCGTGAAAGATGGCGGATCAGCCATCTATGGTTCGGACGCGTTGGCAGGGGTGGTCAACATCATCCTGAAAAGGAACTTCACCGGCGCCGTGGGCAAGGCCGAAGCGGGCACCTCGCAGCGGGGCGATGGCACTCGGGTCAAGGCAGCGCTCACGGTTGGCGCGGGCGATATGGCTACCGACAAGTGGAATGTGTTCCTGAATTTCGAGGCTCAGAAAGTCGATGAAATTCACTATCGGGACATTGATCGCGACTGGATCGGCAAAGGCGATGTACGCCCCTGGGGCTATGACGCTCTTGCCTCCCAGTGGACGCCGGGCTATCGAATCGGCAACACGGCTTCCAGCAGCGTGGCCGGCCATGTCCGCAACGGCACCAGCAGCGGCGCCTATCAGCTGATTTCTCCTTGCACCAGCGCGTTGCCGGGCGTGGTTCAGCCCGCTATTGCTGGCGATGCAGGCTGCTCCCATGACGTCGGTCAGTTCCGTAGTTTCCAGCCCAGCCTGAAAACCATGTCGCTGTTTGGCCGCGGCACCGTCGCCCTCGGTGGCGACTGGGAGGCCTATGCTGAGCTGAGCTATGCCCAAAACAAGACCGGCTTTGACGTCAGCCCGCTCGGCACGCCCGGCACCATCATCGGGCCCTACGGGCTGAGGGGATACGGCACCGGCATCAATGTGCCTGAGTTGACGCTGGCCGCCAA
>JBBQKT010000340.1:0-3843 GCA_038327205.1 Burkholderiales bacterium
CCGCCGGACTGCTCCCGCGCGCAAACGCAACCCCTCAATCAGAACCCGATCAAAACCTGAGCGCTGAACATATCCCCCCGCCCCCCATACGTCTTGCCCCACAAATACGCCAGATCAAGATCAAGCTTGCCCGTGCCCAGATGCAGCACCGGCCCGGCGCGGTGGGATTGGCGGCGGGGCGGGGGCAGGTCGTCCCAGCGGCCCAGCTCGCCAAAGCCGCGAAGACCCACGCGAACGCCGGGCTGCAGGCGCCGCATTGCTTGCCATTGAAGCTTGACTAGCGTGCCGCGTTTAGAGGCCCAGTCATGTTCAAAAAAGATGTTGGCGTTGATTTGGGTTGTGCCCCATTCGGTCTGAAACACCGGGCCCAGCTCCAGCGCATTGCCGACGCCCCGGTTGCGGATCAACTGGGCATGCAGGGCCAGGTCAAACGACTGCTGCCCCTGCGTCAGCAGCACATCGTTCTGCCAGTTGATCGAGCTGAGGTTTTGCGTGCCGAATGAGTCGCCGATATAGCTGGCGAACAACGCCGTCGTCCAGCGGCTGTTGACGCCGTAACGCAGGCCCACCTCGGGCCACAGGGTGGTGCCGTATGCCGGCGACTTGACCGTCCAGTAGCGCAGGTCGAGCGCCGCCTGGCCGGGTGTGCTGTAGGGCGTGACGAGGTAGTAGCCGGGGTCGGCGTGGGCGGGCGCTGTGGCCATCATCATGAGGCCCACTGCCCTGATGAGACCGCATGCCAATGGGCGGTTTTTTGCGCAGCGTTTGGTCGGTGTGTTCACCAACCGAGTTTGTCATGACGGAGAGCGAGCAAGCCTGAGCAAATCAGCAGCTATTTCACGATTGCCCGGCCGAAATTTGCCATGATGCGTGCCAAGCATGGGAGAGACGAAATGGCAGCGAAGACTGTGAAGATGGGTTTGGCCGCTCTGGCGGTTGTCGGGGCTTCGGCCCTGGCTTGGTGGGGCTGGGAGCGCACGAATCAGGGCGCGGATCTGGGCTCGACGGCCGAGATCGGCGCCGAGCAGGCGTTTGCCTTCAGCGATTGCAAATCCCGCATGTTCGATGGCTCGCCGGCCATCGCGGTGAGCTTCACGCAGGCGCTCGCGCGGAATCAAGATTTCGGCAAGCTCTTGACAGCGACCGAAGGTGAAGGCAAACCCATCGAAGCCCGCTGGGTGCTGGGCGACAACCCGCGCGTGCTCTATTTGCCCTACGTGACGCCGGAGCGCAACTACGCGATCAGCCTGACGGCCGACATCGCGGCCAAGTCGGGGGCCAAGCTGGCCACGCCGCAGAAATGCGAGCTGCAAAGCGAGGCCATGCCCACCAGCTTCTACTTCGCCAGCCGGGGCGTCGTGCTGCCGGCCGAGCAGAACGGCGGGCTGCCGGTGGTGACGATCAATGTGCCTGAGGTCGATGTGCAGTTCCTGCGCATCAAGGCCGAGGCGCTGCCCAAATTTTTGGAGCAGGTCGGCGGGCGGCGCGCGGCGCGGCCGCAAGACAGCAGCGGCAACAACGAGGACGAGGGCTACGGCGGCGGCTGGGAAGACCCAGGCCGCCGTTTGAAAGGCACCGTCGGCGGCTACCTGCTCGACGAGCTGCGCGCAATGTCCGACAGCGTCTACATCGGCCGCTTCTCGACCGATGCACGCGCCAATCGCCGCAACGTCAATTTCTTGCCCATCGAGCGGATCAAGGACCTGCAGCAGCCGGGCATTTATGTGGCGGTGATGAGCCAGCCCGGCCGCTTTGGCTGGGATTACCAGGTCACGCATTTCTACGTCACCGACATCGGCCTGCACCTGCGCCGCAGCGCCACTCAGATGGATGTGTTCACCACCTCGCTGAAGAGCGGCACCGCCATCAGCGGTATCGAGCTGAGCCTGATCGACGATGACGGCAAGGCGCTGGCGCAGGCCAAGACCGATGGCGAAGGCCATGCGATCTTCAGCGGCAACAGCGACAAGGCGCGGGTGCTGCTGGCGCGGCGTGGCGACAAGGAAATGTCGGCCCTGTCGCTGCGCGAACCGGCACTCGATCTGTCGGAGTTCGATGCCACCGGTTATGCCTCACGCAACAACAAGGTGTTTGTTTACGCCGGGCGCGATCTGTACCGGCCGGGCGAAGTGTTCACCGTGTCGGCGCTGTCGCGTGATGCCGATGGCCGCGCGCCCGCCACCGCCGTACCGCTGACCTTCACGCTCAAAAAACCCGACGGCAGCAATTTGCTCAACCTGCTGGTCAAGCCGCAGCCCACCGGCGCGGCCTATTACCAGCAGGCCTTCACCCTGCCGCCCGACGCGCCCACCGGCCGTTGGCTGCTGCAAGCCCGCGTCGATCCGGCTGCCAAGCTGCCCGATGCGCAGTGGGCCTTCCAGGTCGAAGAGTTTTTGCCCGAGCGTATGAAGCTCGATCTGAAGGCGCCTGAGGCCGTGCTGACCGGCAGCGCCGATCTGGCGGTTAGCGTGCAGGGTGACTACCTCTACGGCGCGCCCGCCGCCGGCAATCGGCTGCAGGCCAGCGTCTACACCGAGCGGCAATTGAACCCGCTGGCCGCCAAGTTCCCCGGCTTCATCTTTGGCGACTTTGCCGACGACAAAGCCAAGAAGCGCATGGACCTGCCCGATGCGGAGCTGGACGAAAAAGGCCATGCCGATGTGAGCCTCACGCCCAGCCTGGCGGAACGCAATTCGCCGATGCTGCTGCGCGGCAGTTTTAGTTTGCTCGAATCGGGCGGGCGGCCTGTTGTGCGTTCGATTGAGCGCAGCTGGTGGCCTGCGCCTGCCCTGCTGGCCGTGCGGCCGCTGTTCGACCGCAATGTGGCGCAGGAAGGTTCGCTGGCCGAGTTCGAGCTGATCCGCGTGGACAGCGCCGGGCGCTTTCAGGCCGGCAAGGATTTGGCGGTCAAGCTGATCTACGAAGAACGCCAGTGGTACTGGCGCTATGACGACGGCCGGGGCTGGAATTCGGGCTTCACGTCCAGCGACGAAACAGTCGAGTCACGCACCCTGGCCACCCTGAAAGACCGCATCAAGATCGCCTTGCCCGTGCGCTGGGGCCGCTACCGGCTGGAGATCACCGACCCCGACACCAAGCAGTCGTTGCGCTACGCCTTCTACGCCGGTTGGGGCGCTCAGGACGCCGATGACATGGGCAATCGCCCCGACCGCGTGCAGCTCAAGCTGCAGGGTGCGCCGTTCAAGGCCGGGCAGATTGCCAAGCTCGCCATCAAGCCGCCGCATGATGGCGAGGCGCTGGTGACGGTGGAAGGCGACCGCGTGCTGTGGAGCCGCCGCATCAAGGTCAAGGCCTCGGGCACCGACATCGAGATTCCGGTCGATGAGGCATGGAAGCGGCACGATCTGTACATCACCGTCGCCGCCTTCCGCCCCGGCAGCCAGGGCGACCGGGTGACCCCCGCGCGGGCGCTGGGCCTGGTCCATCTGCCGCTGTGGCGGGAGGACCGCAAAGCGAAGTTGGCGCTGATCGCCCCGGCCAAGGCGCTGCCGGAGACGCCGCTGGCCGTCACCGTCAAGGCGCCCTTGCTGGCCGGCAAAGCGGCCATCGTGACCGTCTCGGCGGTGGATGTGGGCATCTTGAATATCACCCGCTACAAGACCCCCGACCCGGTCGATTTCTTCTTCGGCAAGGGCCGCTACGGCGCCGACATGCTGGACATCTACGGCAAGCTGATTGAAAAAATGGACGGCACGGCGGCCACGCAGAAGTTCGGCGGCGACGCCGGCAAGCGCGACACGCAGGCGATGCCGCGCAAGGTGCTGCTGGTCGATCTGTTCAGTGGCCCGGTGGTGCTCGATGCCATGGGCGAAGCAACGGTTA
>JBBQKT010000341.1:0-3820 GCA_038327205.1 Burkholderiales bacterium
CTCGTTCGCCACCGTCAGCATCCCGCTGGCCGAGCTGACCAAGGCCCGCCGCAAGCATGGCGCGAGCCTCAACGACGCCCTGCTCTTCATCGTCGGCAGCGCGCTGCGGCGGCTGTTCATCAAGCATGGCCCGCTGCCCAAAAAACCGCTGATCGCTGCCGTGCCCGCCTCAACCCGCGCGGCGGGCGACACCACGTCCAACACGCAGGCAACGATGAGCGTGGTCAGCCTGGGCACCCATATCGCCAACCCCGACAAGCGCCTGGCCCATGTGCTGGCGGCCGCCGCTGCGATGAAGGCATCGCTGGGCAGCGTCAAATCGCTGATGCCGACCGACTTTCCGGCCCTGGGCGTGCCCTGGCTGATGCAGGCCGGTGCCCTGCTGTATGGCCGCGCCCAGATCGCCGAAAAGCTGCCCGCGTTTGCCAACCTCGTCATCTCCAATGTGCCCGGACCGACCCTGCCGCTTTACATGGCCGGGGCCAAGATGATCACCAACTACCCCGCCTCCATCGTTGTGCACGGCATGGCGCTGAACATCACCGTGCAGACCTATGACCAGCATCTCGACCTCGGCTTGATGGCCTGCGGCGTCGCCTTGCCCGAAACGGCCGAGCTGGCGGCCTATGTCGAAGCGGCTTTCCTCGAATTTCAGGCCCTGGAACCGGCCGAAGTGCACACTGCGGGGCCGACGAAAACTGCGCCGGCAACGAAAAAGACCGTCGCCAAGGCGACAGGAAAACCTAGGGCAAGCGCCCGGAAAAAGGCGGCGACGGCTGGCTAACAATGTCGAAGGTCAGCTTTCCCTGTTTCCTGTCCCATGCCTGCAACTGTTTTGAACCACCCTGACATGCTCGATTTGCGCCCGCCCAATGCTTGGTTGATGCTTCTTGAAGGCCGCGCCCCGCTGGAGTTTGCTGCCGCCGTCGGCAGCCTGCCCTGGCTGCGCGTCTTGCGCCGCCTGCCCAAGGGCGATGGCCACCCGGTGCTGGTCTTCCCCGGCCTCGGGGCCAACGACATGACCACCGCGCCATTGCGCCTGTTCTTCAACCACCTGGGCTACAACACCCAGGCCTGGGGACAGGGCTTCAACTTCGGCCCGCGCGCCGGGGTGCTTGAGCAATGCAAGGCCGATCTGCTGGCCCTCTACAAAGAGCACGGCCGCCCGGTCAGCCTGGTCGGTTGGAGTCTGGGCGGCATCTATGCCCGCGAACTGGCCAAGCTGTGCCCCGACGAGACCCGCTGCGTGGTGACCCTGGGGACGCCCTTCACCGGCCATCCGCGCGCTACCAACGCCTGGCGCTTCTTCGAGTTCGTCAGCGGCACCTCGGGCCACGACCCCGCGCTGATGGCGCAGATCCGCCAGGCCCCGTCGGTGCCCACGACGTCGATCTATTCCAAGACCGACGGCATCGTCGCCTGGCGATGCAGCGTCAACGAGCCCGGCCCACTGGCCGAGAACATCGAAGTCCACGCCAGCCACATCGGCCTCGGCATGAACCCGCTGGCGATGTACGCCCTGGCCGACCGGCTGGCGCAGGATCCCAAGCACTGGAAGGCGTTCGAGCCGAAGGGGGCGAGACGGTGGTTTTTCAAGACCGGGGCGGTGTAACGATACTGCCGGTCATGCCAGCGCAGGCTGGCATCCAGTCGCCGATGAAGCACGGTGCAACTCGCAGCCCGCCCCCTCCAAGACCTGGATCCCAGCCTGCGCTGGGATGACGGGCCGCTGCAAAATAGGCACAGGGCTTGAACAACACAGCGTCGCACCAAAAACCTGATGATCCTGCTTGCCCAGGCACAAGGCAAAAGCATCAACAGCCTGGCGCAAGAAGCTCTGCTTGAGCACGTCGCCGGTTAAATCATCCCAAGGACCCCATGCAAATCAGCGCCAACGGCATCACCCTCGAAGTCGAAGACCACGGCCCCACCTCGGGCGAGCCCTTGTTGCTCATCATGGGCCTGGGCATGCAATTGGTGGCCTGGCCGGATGGCTTTGTGAAGCAACTGGTGGCGCAGGGATTCCGGGTGATTCGCTTTGACAACCGGGACGCGGGCCTGAGCCAGAGCTTTGACCATGTTGGCGTGCCGAATATCGCGATGGCGGCGATGAAGCACCTGTTCCGCATGAGCATCAAAAGCCCCTACAGCGTGGCCGACATGGCGCGCGATGCGGTCGGGGTGCTGGATGCGTTGAACATCAAAAAAGCACACGTCTGCGGCGCCTCGATGGGCGGCATGATTGCCCAGCAGATGGGCGTCTTGCACCCCGACCGCGTCAAGAGCCTGACCCTCATCATGACCACCAGCGGCGCTCGCGGACTGCCTCAGCCCACGATGAAGGTGCGCCAGGCCCTGCTGAGCCGGCCGACCGATCCGAAAGACCTGAACAGCATCGCCGCGCATTACTTCAAGCTCTACCGCCTGATCGGCAGCCCCGGCTTTCCGGCGCCCGAGGCAGAGCTGCGCGAGCGCATTGGCGTGTCGGTGCGGCGCAGCAACCGGCCCCGTGGCGTGGCGCGGCAGTTGGTCGCCATCGCCGCCGACAACGGCCGGGCCGATCAGCTCGGCCGGATCACGGCACCCACCCACATCATCCACGGCGAAGCCGACCCGTTGGTGCCGGTCGGCGCCGCGCACGACCTGAAAAAACGCATCACCGGGGCCACGCTGGACCTGATCGCCGGCATGGGCCACGACTTGCCCGAGCCGCTGTGGCCGCGCTTTGCGGCGGGCATCAAGGAAGCATCGACGCGGGCCGTCTGAGATGGCACAGCACCAGATCGAGCGCTATCAGCAGTTCCTCAAAACCACCCGCGGTCTGTCGTTCGACAACTACGACGCCCTGTGGCAGTGGTCGATCACCGAGCTGGACGCCTTCTGGCTGAGCTTGTGGGACTTCTTCGAGCTGCATTCGCCTACGCCGTTCGAGCGGGCGCTGTGCGAGGACCGCATGCCCGGCGCGGTCTGGTTTCGCGGCGCGACTTTGAACCTCGCGGCCCAGGCGCTTCGCCACGCCGCTGCGGGCGAGGCTGCCGGCCGTCCGGCCCTGATCGCCAGCAATGAAGTCTTGCTGGCGCGCGGTGAATTGACCGAGACGAGCTGGCCCGAGCTGCGCCGCCAGGTCGCCTCGCTGGCTGCCGCGTTGAAGGACGAGATGGGAGTGCAGCCCGGCGACCGGGTGGCGGCTTACCTGCCCAACACGGCGCAGACGCTGATCGCCTTTCTGGCCGTGGCCAGCATCGGCGCGGTCTGGTCGGTTTGCTCGCCGGATATGGGGCCGGTGGCGGTGCTGGACCGATTCCGGCAGATCGAACCGAAGGTGCTGCTCGCGGCCGATGGCTACATCTACGGCGGCCAATCGTTCGACCGCATGGCGCTGGTGAGCGATTTGCTGGCCGAGCTGCCCAGCGTCCAGCATGCGGTGCTGGTGCCCAGCTTGAACGCTGGCGCCGATGCCAACCGCTGGATCAGCGCCGCGCGGCAAGCCCATCACTTCGCCGCGCTGACCGCTGCCCATGTGCCGTTCGAGCCGCTGCTGCTGCCCTTCGACCACCCGCTGTGGATCGTCTATTCCAGCGGCACGACGGGCCTGCCCAAGCCCATCGTCCACGGCCATGGCGGCATCGTCATTGAGGCGCTGAAGGGTGGCGTGTTGCACAACGATGTCGGGCCGCAAGACCGCTACCACTGGTACAGCTCGACCGGCTGGATCATGTGGAATTCGCAGGTCAATGCGCTGCTCGGCGGCGCGACGGTTTGCTTGTTTGATGGCAGCCCAGCCGGTCCCAGGGACAAGCCCGATTGGGGCACCCTGTGG
>JBBQKT010000342.1:0-3818 GCA_038327205.1 Burkholderiales bacterium
AGCCGACGGATGCCGACCAGGTCGCGGTTGAGCTTTTCAACCTCAACGAACAGCCGCCGCGCCTCGGGCGTTGGGTAGAGCTTGCCGCGCACCCGGTCGAACAGGTTCATGCCCAGTTGCAACTCGCAGTGCTGCAGCACCTTGGTAACCGCCGGCTGCGAGATATGCAGCAGCACCGCCGCGCCACTGATCGTGCCGGCCTGCATGATGGCGTGGAAAACTTCGATGTGGCGCAGGCGCATGGAGGAAGGGAGCGAGCTTTTCAGGAAAGACTGGATCCCAGCCTGCGCTGGGATGACGGGCGCATCGACCACCATGCCGTCATGCCAACGCAGGCTGGCATCCAGAGATCGTGGCAAGGCAGGCGGCTCATTTCCGGTAAACGTTCTCGAAGTCCACGGACCCGTTCGGCGCCATGATGAAACCCACCACATCCTTGCGGATCGGGATGTACACGGTCGAATGCGCCATCGTGATCCAGGGCCGCTCGTACTTGAAAATCTCCTGTGCTTTTTCGTACAGCGCCTGGCGCTTTTTCACGTCCGGAGTGGCGCGCGCTTCGTCGATGGCTTTCTCGAACTCGGCGTTGCAGAACTTGACCCCGCTCTTGTTCGCCGCGCAGCTCAGGTTGGGTGTGAGGAACTCATCCGCATCGCCGGTTTCGCCCGCCCAGCCGCTCATATAGACGCTGTGCTCGCCGTTGTTGGCACGCTTCAGGTATTCGCCGAACTCATAGGTCTTGATATTGGCCTTGACACCGATCTTGGCCCAGTCCTGCTGAATCAATTGCGCCATCAGCTGGCCGTTCGGGTTGGTCGGCCGCGTCACCGGCAGGGCCCACAGGTCCAGCTCCAGCCCGTCCTTGAAACCGGCCTTGGCGAGCAATTGCTTGGCGCGTTCGGGGTTGTATTCGTTCTTCAACTTCTTGCTGTAGCCGGGGATGGCCGGGGGAAAGGCGCTGACGGCCTGCATCGCATCGCCGCGCGGGAACAGGGCCTTGAAGATCGCGTTGCGGTCGATCGCGATATCCAGCGCCTCGCGCACCTCGCGCTTGTCGGTCGGCGGCTTTTTCAGGTTGAAGGACAGGTAGGAAATATTCAGCGCCTGCACCTTCAGCACCGTGATGTCGGGCTTGCCGTCGAGCGCACTCACATCCACATCGCGGATGCCGGCCGCCACCTGGCATTCACCCGCCACGAGCTTTTGCACCCGCACATTCGGCTCGCGGCTGATGCTGAACACCAGGGCGGTTGTCTGCTGCTTCTTGCCCCAGTAATCGGGGTTGGCGTCCATGCGCAGCACATCGTCCTTGGCATAGCTCTTGAAGCGGTACGGCCCGCTGCCGACCGGCAGGTTGTTGATCTGGTTGGCCTTGCCTTCCTTGAGCAATTGCGCGCCATATTCGGCCGATTGGATCGCCGCCCAGGCCATCGCGAAGTTGGCCACGAAGGTGACGTTGGGCGCTTTCAGCCGGAAGCGCACCGTGTGTTCGTCAACCCGGTCGATGCCGTCGAGCAACTTGGCCAGGCCCAGGTTCTGCGGATAGATGAAGTTGGCCGGGAAGGCCTTGTTGAACGGGGTATTCGGGTCGATGAAACGCTCAAACGTGAACATCACGTCGTCCGCGTTGAACTCGCGCGTGGGCTTGAAATACGGCGTGGTCTGGAACTTCACCCCTTTGCGCAAGGTGAAGGTGAAGGTCTTGGCGTCCGGCGAGATCGTGTAGCTGCTGGCCAGTTGGGGCTCAATCTCGGTCGTGCCGCGCTTGAAGTCCAACAGGCCCTGGAACATCTGCTTGCTGACGGTGTTGGTGCTGGCGCTGTCCCACATGCCGGGATCGAAACCTTCTGGGCTGGCGTCAGCGCAATAAACCAGGGGCTTGGCAGCCTGTGCGCCGGCGGCCACAAGGAGCGCTGCGCCGACGATGGCGGCGGCACGGACGAACGAAGACGGGTGGGTCATGGCGGGCTCGGCGGCAGCAGTGGCGGGGGAGCTTGATTATTTAAAGCGGCCGCACTGCATCACAAGTTATTTGAACCCTAGTGACTATAACCAAGGGTAATAGGCGAGCCCATGTCACCCGCCGTGCAATGCGGCTCGACTAAACTTTCTTGGCGCGGGAAGAGTCTCGCGATACAGACTGGCAGCAAGCCAACTTCAGGGAGAACTTTTTCATGCGATTCAAAGTACAAACCGGGGCGACACGCCGTGCCGTGATGGCCGTGATCAGCACCTCGCTGTTGGCTGCATTTGCAGGTCAAGTGCTGGCCCAGACCGACGCGCCACGCCGCTTCGCCGCCATCTCCTTGATCGGCAACGACATCACGGCGGTCAGCCAGCAGTCGGTCACCGGCACGAAGCTGGATAGGAATGTCCAGGAGAGCTTCACCATCCCCGGCAATCTGTTCGACTTGACAGCGCTTGGCGCGCTCAACGAGGCCGTGCCCAAGGCGGATCCGAAGGCCGTCGTGCTGATGCTCAAGCTGCCGTCAGCCGACGTCTTTGGCCCGCCGGAACAACTGGTGAATGGTGGCAAATTCATGGTGCCCGCCGCACTGGCGCCCGCGCTCAAGCAAACAGCCGCGACCCACTTGTTGGTCGTCACCCGGTTGCGGGCGCCGACGAACGTAAAAACAGCCAATGCCGGCATCGGGAACGGCATGCTTGAAGGCCTTGGTTTTTACGTCAATCGCGAACTCGCCATGCGACGCGAGGAGTCCAGTGAAGTCCGCATCGGCTACTTGGCACCGTTTACTTACGTCAAGGTGTATTTGGTGAATCTGGCCAGCGGCAACGTGGAACGCACCCAGCAAATTGCTAACGCACAAGCATGGTTGACGGATCGCAAGGAAGGCATCAGCGATCCGTGGGAAACCCTCACCACGGTGGAAAAAGTCCAGGCCTTGCGGCAGATTCTTGACGAGCAGATCAAGGCCGCCGTGCCGGCGCTGATCGCCCAGCCTTGAGCCTCAGCCTGGTGTGCGCCCCGCGCGGCTGATCCGCCCGCACAAATACGTCCACACAAACTGCGCCGCCGCATAGCTGCTCAGTTCGGCGTGGTCGTAGGGCGGTGAAACTTCGACGCAGTCCATGCCGACAAGGTTCAGGTCGGCCGTTTCTTCCAAGATGCTGAAGACCTGCGCCGTTGTCATGCCGCCGGGTTCGGGGGTGCCGGTGCCGGGGGCGAAGGCGGGGTCGAGGCAGTCGATGTCAAGGCTCAGATAGACGGGCGGGTGGCCGTGGGCGGCCATGCGGTCGTGGACGGCCTTGAGTACGTCGGCGAGCTGGGCCGGACTTTCCAAGCCGCGCAATGAGCGGGCATCAAAGATCAGCCCGCCCTGGTCACGTACATAGTCGCGCGCCTCGCGGTGGCCGGCCGAGCGGATGCCGAACTGGATGAAGCATTCGGGCAGCACCAGCCCTTCTTGAATCGCTTCATAGACCCAGGTGCCATGGCCGCTGGGCTCGCCGAAATGGTCGGTCCAGGTGTCGCAGTGGGCGTCGAAATGCAGCACCGCCAGCGGCACCCCGAAATGCGCCTTGTAAGCGCGCAGCAGCGGCAGGGTGATCGAGTGGTCGCCGCCCAGCCAGGCCATGTGATGCTTAGCGATCAGCGCCGGCAGCAGCGGCGCCATCGCGGCCCGCATGCCCTCGAGACTGGTGTTGGGCAGGGGCAGATCGCCCAGGTCGGTCAGCAGGCCCTCGGGCGTCACATCGAACAGCGGGTGCGTGCCGTCGCACAGCATGTGGCTGGCCTGCCGGATGGCGCGCGGACCGAAGCGTGCGCCGGGCCGGTTCGTCACGCAGCCGTCCCAGGC
>JBBQKT010000343.1:0-3793 GCA_038327205.1 Burkholderiales bacterium
GTCCTGATGAAGAACCCATGACACAACAAATCCAAGCCATCATCGACCTCGCCTGGGAAGGCCGCACGGCCCTGACCACGACCAACTCGCCCGAAGTGCGCGAAGCCGTCGAGCATGTGATTGCCGAATTGGATGCCGGTCGCCTGCGCGTCGCCACCCGCGAATCGGTCGGCCAGTGGACCGTGCACCAGTGGATCAAGAAGGCCGTGCTGTTGTCGTTCCGACTGAACGACAACCACTTGATGGGCGAAGGTGATCTGACCTTCTTCGACAAAGTGCCGACCAAGTTCGCGGGCCTGTCCGAAGAAGCGATCCGGGCCATGGGCGTGCGCGTGGTGCCGCCTGCTGTCGCCCGCCGAGGCAGCTTCCAGGGCAAGAACGTGGTGCTGATGCCGAGCTACGTGAACATCGGCGCTTACGTCGATGAAGGCACGATGGTCGACACCTGGGCTACCGTCGGCTCCTGCGCACAGATCGGCAAGAACGTGCATCTGAGCGGCGGCGTCGGCATCGGCGGCGTGCTGGAGCCGCTGCAGGCCAACCCGACCATCATCGAAGACAACTGCTTTGTCGGTGCCCGCTCTGAGGTTGTCGAGGGCGTGATCGTCGAAGAGAACTCGGTCATCTCGATGGGCGTCTATCTCGGCCAGAGCACGCCGATCTACGACCGCGAAACCGACACCGTCAGCTATGGCCGCATCCCGGCAGGCTCGGTCGTCATCAGCGGCTCGCTGCCGAAGAACGATGGCAAGTACAGCCTCTACGCTGCCATCATCGTCAAGAAAGTTGACGCGGGCACGCGCGCGAAAACCAGCATCAACGACCTGCTGCGGGCATAACTGGCATGAGCGGCAATATGGAGCGCATCCTCCGGCTGATGGCCGACAAGGGCGCATCCGACGTTTACTTGTCGGCCAATATGCCGGTGCTGATCCGCATCAACGGGCAGATCGTGCAGTTGTCGGACCAGTTGCTCACGCCGACACAACCGCGTCAGTTGATCTCCGAAGTGGTCCAACCCGCCCAACTGGCCGAGTTGGACCAGAGCGGCGAGCTGAACCTGGCGGTTTCGGTCGACAAGGTCGGCAGCTTCCGGCTCTCGGGTTTTCGGCAGCGCGGCACCATCGCGGCCGTGTTCCGCCATATCCCGCACGTCATCCCCTCGCTTGAAAGCCTTCACCTGCCGCCGGTGCTGGGCAAGATGGTGCAAGAAAAGCGCGGCCTGATCCTGATGGTCGGTGCCACCGGCACCGGCAAAAGTACCACGCTGGCCTCGATGCTGGAGCAGCGTAACCAGAACATGTCGGGCCATATCCTGACCATCGAAGACCCGCTGGAATATCTGTTCAGCAACAAGCGCTCGGTGGTCAATCAGCGCGAGGTGGGGCGCGATACCGCCTCGCTGCAAGTCGCGCTGAAAAACGCGCTGCGCCAGGCACCCGATTGCATCCTGATCGGCGAGATCCGCGACAAGGACACGATGACGGCGGCGATCTCGTATGCGCTGTCGGGCCACCTCGTGCTGGCCACTCTGCACGGCAACAACAGCTACCACGCGCTGAACCGGATCCTGTCCTTCTATACGCCCGAAGCGCGCCCTGCCCTGCTGAACGACTTGGCGGCAGGTCTGAAGGCCATCGTGTCGCAGCGCCTGGTGCGGGCCACGGCGGGTGGCCGGGTGCCGGTGATCGAGATCTTGTTCAACACCAAATTGGTGGCTGAGCTGATCGAGCAGGGCAACTTCGGCGGCGTCAAGGAGGCGATGGAAAAGTCCATCGCCGAGGGTTCGCAAGCCTACGAAGAGCATTTCGCCAAGCTGATCAACGACGGCACCATCACCCGTGACGAAGGCCTGGCTTTCGCCGATTCGCCAACCAACCTGCTCTGGCGCTTGCAGAACGACCAACATGTGCCAGGCCGCTCGGCAGCGAAAAATGAAGAGCAAGCCAGTGACGAGGCCACGTTCACCGAGATCACGCTGGATGTGCGTAACTAGCCATTGGGCTAAGGGGTGGGCTAAGGGGTGGGCATGGTGTCGGGGTGCTGATGTCGAAGACACGGTGCCGTTGTTTGCCTAACTGACTGACTGACTGACTGACTGCCAGACTGCCTGCAGCACGCCATCGGCGACAATCGGGGCTTGTCAAAATTTAGCACCCATGAAGTTACTGAATTGCATTGAAGCCCAAGCCGCCCGCCTCACCGAGGCGGGCGTTTCGTTTGGCCATGGCACGACCAATGCCTTTGACGAAGCCGCCTGGCTGGTGCTGTGGCGATTGGGCCATCCGCTCGACGAGCTGGACGAACATGCTGAGCAAGAGCTGGACGAGGCTGCTGAGGCCAAGGTCACCCGGCTCATCGATCAACGCATCGCCACCCGCAAGCCTGCCGCCTACCTGACCCGTGAGGCCTGGCTGCAAGGCGTGCCGTTTTATGTGGATGAGCGTGTGATCGTGCCGCGCAGCTTCATCGCCGAGCTGATCGCCGACGCCAGCATCGACGCATGGCTGGGCGAGGATACGTTTCGTGTGCTGGACCTGTGCACCGGCAACGGCAGCTTGGCCGTGCTGGCCGCACTCGCCTGGCCCGATGTGCAGGTGGATGCCATCGACCTCAGCGCCGAGGCGCTGGAAGTGGCCAAGATCAATGTCGAAAAGCATGGTTTTCAAAACCGCATCCAGTTGCTGCAGGGCGACGGCCTGGCCCCGGCCGAAGGCACCTACGACCTGATTTTGTGCAATCCGCCGTACGTCAACAGCGGATCTATGGCCGCGCTGCCGGCGGAATACCAGGCCGAGCCGGAGATGGCTTTGGCGGGCGGCGCGGACGGCATGGATTTCATTCGTCGCCTGATCGCTGACGCGCCGAAATATCTGAGCGCGCACGGTGTGCTGGTGCTGGAGATCGGCAACGAGCGCGAATTTTTCGAGGCTGCCTTCCCGCAGCTGGAAGTGGCCTGGATGGAAACGTCGGCCGGCGAAGACCAAGTTTTGTTAATTACCCAAGAAGCCCTGTCCAAATGATCACGCTGCGCAATATCACTCTCCGCCGCGGCACCAAAGTCGTTCTCGATGACGCCAGCGTCACCCTCCAACCGGGCGAAAAAATCGGCCTGGTGGGCCGCAACGGCGCCGGCAAATCCAGCCTGTTCGCCCTGCTGACCGACCGGCTGCAAAGCGACAAGGGCGAGGTCGACATCCCGCGCCAATGGGCCGTCGGCGAAGTGGCGCAAAACATGCCGGAAACCGAGATGCCGGCGACCGACTATGTGCTCGAAGGTGACACCCGCCTGATGGCCGCCCGCTTGGCGCTCGACGCAGCCGAAGCCGCCGAAGATGGCCACGCGATGGCCGATGCCCATGCGCTGCTGATGGACGCAGGTGCCTTCGATTCACGGCCACGCGCGCAGGCGCTGCTGATGGGCCTCGGATTCAAGGGCGAGCAGGTCGATGCGCCGGTCAACAGCTTTTCGGGCGGCTGGAGAATGAGACTCCAACTCGCCCGCGCGCTGATGTGCCCGGCCGATCTGATGCTGTTGGACGAGCCGACCAATCACTTGGACTTGGACGCCTTGGTTTGGCTGGAAGCCTGGTTGCAGCGCTATGAAGGTACTCTGGTCATCATCAGCCACGACCGCGAATTTCTCGACGCCATCACCCGTGTGACCCTGCATCTGGACGAGGCCAAGCTGATGCGCTACGGCGGCAATTACACCGCCTTCGAGCAAATGCGCGCCGAGCGCATGGTCTTGCAGGCAGCGGCCTTCGGCAAGCAGCAGGACCGCATCGAGCAC
>JBBQKT010000344.1:0-3792 GCA_038327205.1 Burkholderiales bacterium
CCAGCCGCCCGGGTTCAGAAAAGCGGCCATGAAGGGCACGCCCAGCGACAGCGTCTCCAGCTCATAGCCGCCGACAAAGCCACGCCGTGGGTCGTGCACCGCCTCGTCGCGCACGATGCCCGCCATCGTCGTGCCGCGGTAGATATGCACCGGGTTCTTGAAGATGCCGTAGACCGAGCCGGTCAGGTGGCGCATGTAGTTGCGGCCCACCTGGCCCGAGGAGTTGGCCAGGCCGTCCTTGAACATCGGCGAGGCGCTGAGCAGCAGCAGGCGCGGGGTCTCGATTGAGTTGCCGGCCACGCAGACGATGCGGGCTTTTTGGCGCTGCTCGCGTCCGTCCTTGTCCATGTAAACGACCGCATTGGCGCGGCCCTTGGCGTCATGCTCGATGCGGGTGACATGGCTTTCGGGCCGCAGATCCATCAGGCCGGTGGCGTCGGCCTTGGGCAGCTCGGTGTAAAGCGTCGACCACTTCGCCCCGGTCTTGCAGCCCTGAAAGCAAAAGCCCAGTTGCAGGCATTGGCTGCGGCCGTCACGCGGCTGGCTGTTGATGGCCATATTGCCGGTGTGCACCTCCTTGTAGCCGAGCTTGGTGGCACCGGCGTACATCACTTTGAAGTTGTTGTTGCCGGGCAGGCCGGGGATGCCATGGGTTCGGGTCACGCCCATCTTGTTTTCGGCGCGGTCGTAATAGGGCTCAAGGTCTTTGAGGGTCAGCGGCCAATCCATCAGGCTGGTGCCGGCCAAGCCGCCATAGGTCGTCTTGGCCTTCAGCTCGTGGGCCTGCAGGCGCAGCGAGGCGCCGGCCCAGTGGGTGGTGGTGCCGCCGACCGTCTTGCAGATCCACGAGGGCAGGCCCGCAAAGTCCTTGGCCACGCGCCAGTTGCCCGAGGTGGTGCGCGGGTCCAGCCAGGCCAGCTGGCTGAACGACTTCCACTCGTCGTTGATGAAGCTGGCACTGCTCTGCAGCGCCCCGGCCTCCAGAACCACCACGTTGATGCCCTTCTGGCAAAGCTCGTTGCACAGGGTGCCGCCACCGGCACCCGACCCGATGATGACGACCACACCGTCGTCGCTGAAATCAAATTTCGCCATTTGCTTGTCTCCTGGATTTGTTTGTTGTGGTGGTCAGGCTTTGTGAGCAGCCGGACTGGCTTCAGCCGACGGCGCTGGCAACCACTTCAAGTCCTGAAAACCACGCATCAGGTAGCCACCCTTGTCCCAAGACGCGCCTTCGTAGCCGAACACCGCATACGCCATGTCGTTGTCGTACAGCGAGGTCACGCACTGGCCGCGCACCGCGCCAAAAAACGGCTGGCCTTCCAGGGCCGAGACAATTTCCAGCCGGCGGGCGGCCGAGGCCTTGATGAAGCTGCCGCCCGCCGCAGCGGCGTCGAGCCCGGCCAGGCCGGTGCGCAACATCGACGCTGTGGCCGGGTCGGTGGCGGCCTTCGCGTCCAAGTCTTTGACCAGCAGCGCGTAAACCGCATCAGGCAGTTTTTTGTGCGGATAGAGCACACGGCCCATCGCCATCAGGGTCGTGCCCTCGGGCTTGGTCAGCGTTTTCAGCTCCAGCGCCCAGGCCAGGGATGGCGCCAAGGCGGCCAGCAGGCTGCCGCTGGCAATCGTGCCCATCAGCACGCCCGAGCCCTTGAGGAACTCACGCCGGGCAAGCGGCAGATTTTGCTTGGGCACGGCGCCGGTGCCTTCATCGGTGCAGCTCGCAGCCACCGCAATCGGAATGAGTCGCATGGTTTTTGTCTCCTACATGTTTTGGGTTGTGGGCGGTCTTTGCCTGCCTGCTTGTTTGCTTGTTTCAGGGCCAGTGTTGCACCGGGCCGGGGCGAGCAGGTAGTAGCGGCCTACATCCGAGGGAAAGCCCGCAGGCACGGGCACGGCTCTTGCGCCATCACAATCAATTGCATTCACACGCCGGGAATTGAAGATGGAATTGACACCGAGAGAGAAAGACAAGCTCCTGATCTTCACCGCCGCCCTGCTGGCCGAGCGCCGCCGCGCCCGCGGCCTGAAGCTCAATTACCCCGAGGCGGTGGCCCTGATCAGCGCTGCCATCATGGAAGGCGCCCGCGACGGCAAGAACGTCGCCGCCCTGATGAGCGAAGGCAAGACGGTGCTCGGCCGGGCCGACGTGATGGACGGCATCGCCGAGATGATTCCCGAGATCCAGGTTGAAGCGACCTTCCCCGACGGCACCAAGCTGGTGACCGTGCACCAACCCATTTCCTGACGCCAAGGAGCCACCCATGACCCCCGGTGAACTGCTGATCGACGACGAACACGCCGTCCACATCCTCAACCCCGGCCGCCGCACGCTGAGCTTGGTGGTCGAAAACGCCGGTGACCGGCCGATCCAGGTCGGCTCGCACTACCACTTTGCTGAAACCAATGGCGCGCTGCAGTTCGACCGCGCGGCGGCGCATGGCATGCGGCTGAACATCGCGTCCAGCCTGGCCGTGCGCTTCGAGCCGGGCCAGCAGCGGACGGTCGAACTGGTGGACTTTGCGGGTGACCGCCAGGTTTATGGCTTTCGCGGCCTCGTGCAGGGAGCACTTTGATGGCGACGATTGGACGGCGTGCCTACGCCGAAATGTTCGGACCCACGGTCGGTGACCGGCTGCGCCTGGCCGACACCGCGCTGATCATCGAGGTTGAGCAAGACCTGACCCTCGGGGCCGGC
This sequence comes from Burkholderiales bacterium, assembly GCA_038327205.1. GTDB lineage: Bacteria > Pseudomonadota > Gammaproteobacteria > Burkholderiales > Burkholderiaceae_C > Paucibacter_A. The sequence continues at coordinate 2,699 of JBBQKT010000344.1, forward strand.
GGCTATGGCGAAGAAGTCAAATTCGGCGGCGGCAAAACCATCCGCGACGGCATGGGCCAGTCGCAGCGAATGAACGGGCCGGGCGCCGAAGACGCGGTGGATTGCGTCATCACCAACGCCCTGATCATCGACCACTGGGGCATCGTCAAGGCCGACATCGGCCTGCGCGGCCAGCGTATCTGCGCCATCGGCAAGGCCGGCAATCCGGATGTGCAGCCGGGCGTCACCATCGTCATCGGGCCCGGCACCGAAGTGATCGCAGCCGAAGGCATGATCGTTACCGCCGGTGCGGTCGACACGCACATCCACTTCATCTGCCCGCAGCAGATCGAAGAAGCGATGATGAGCGGCGTGACCACGATGATGGGCGGCGGCACCGGCCCGGCGACCGGGACGCTCGCCACCACCTGCACGCCGGGCCCCGAGAACATCAAGCGCATGCTGCAGGCGGCCGACGCCTTTCCGATGAACCTGGGCTTTTTGGGCAAGGGCAACGCGAGCCGCCCCGAGGCGCTGCGCCAGCAGATCGAGGCCGGCGCCATCGGCCTGAAGCTGCATGAAGATTGGGGCACGACCCCGGCGGCGATTGATTGCTGCCTCAGTGTGGCGGACGAGTTCGACGTGCAGGTGTCGATCCATTCCGACACGCTCAACGAGAGTGGTTTTGTCGAGAACACGGTGGCCGCGACGAAGGGCCGCACGCTGTGCGCCTTCCACACCGAGGGCGCCGGCGGTGGCCATGCACCGGACATCATGAAGGTGGTTGGCGAGCTGAACTTTCTGCCGTCCAGCACCAACCCGACCATGCCTTACACGGTCAACACCATCGACGAGCATCTGGACATGCTGATGGTCTGCCACCACCTTGATGCCAGCGTGGCCGAGGACCTGGCCTTTGCCGAAAGCCGCATCCGCCGCGAGACGATTGCGGCGGAAGACGTGCTGCATGACCTCGGCGCGATCAGCATGTTCAGCTCCGACAGCCAGGCGATGGGCCGGGTCGGCGAGATGGTGCTGCGCTGCTGGCAGACCGCCCACAAGATGAAACTGCAACGCGGCGCGCTGGAAGGTGACACCGAGCGCAATGACAACAC
>JBBQKT010000345.1:0-3789 GCA_038327205.1 Burkholderiales bacterium
AGTCTGGTGAGGCCGAGTGGCTGCTGCGCCTGCATGCCGAGCACTTCCTCGCTTTCGGCGAAGCCGCCGAGCCCCACACGCGCGTCTATTCAGGCGAGATCGCCTGGCCGGTGACCGACGCGCGGATGCGCCAGCGCGTTATCGACGAATGCCTGGTGCCCTACCTTCACGACGCCAAGGACGCCTGGACGCTGAGGTCCGATGGTCACTACGACCGCGTGGCCGAGCAGGGCGCCAGCGCGCAGCTCGCGCTGATGCGCAAGTTCGGCGGCAGGAACTGAGAGCCATGGACCTGATTCTGTGGCGCCATGCCGAGGCCGAAGTCCGGCGCGAAGGCCAGGACGACCTCGACCGGTCACTGACGACCAAGGGCGAGCGCCAGGCGCAGCGCATGGCGGCCTGGCTCAATCGCCATCTGGCCGAGTCCACCCGCGTGCTGGTCAGTCCGGCGCTGCGCTGCCAGCAGACGGCCGCGTATCTGGGCCGCAGCTTTCGCACCGTGCCAGGTCTTGCTCCCGCCGGCGGCGTCGATGATCTGCTGCGCCTGGCCCGCTGGCCCAATGCCAACGAGCCGGTACTGGTGATTGGCCATCAGCCGACCTTGGGCCTGGTCTGCGCGCAGCTGCTCAGCGGCCAGGAGCAAAGCTGGCATGTCAAGAAAGCGGCGGTCTGGTGGTTGCGTCAACGCGAGCGCGAGGGCGTGTCCGGCGTGTTCCTGCAGGCGGTGCAGGCGGCGGATGGTCTGTAGTCCTTGCGGGACAGACCTTGCCGTAAACGGCGAGCTCTGTCCCCAACTGATCTCACCCTCTCAGGCCTTCAGCGTCAAATCGAGCAGCCCGCTACGTGCCCAGGCCTGCATCTCTTCCTGCAGCAGATACAGGGTGCGTGGGTGCGTGACCGCCCAGCCTGCCTTCATTTGCAGCTCCACCGCCAGATCGCGGCGCTGCAGCTGCATCGCCGACTTGTCGATGGGGCCGCGTGCATGGGCCTTGATCGCGGCCAGGCGCAGGCTCAGCAACTGCCAGACGAAGCCGCTGTCGGCCAGTCGCGTGTCCAGCTTCTTCAGACCGCCTCGCTGGCCGAGCACCAGGTCGCTGATCAGGCGCAGCTGACTCTGCGAGAAGCCCGGCGCATCCACATGGGCCAGCAGATAGGCGCTGTGGCGGTGGTGATCATGGTGCGAGACCATCATGCCGATCTCGTGCAGCGCGGCGGCCCAGCCCAGTTCGCGTTGCAACTCGCGCAGCGGCCGGGTAACGATTTGTTTGTAGAGGTTTTGCGCCACGGCCTGCACCCGCGCGGCCTGCGACACATCGACGCCAAAGCGCTGTTGCAGCGCTTCAACGGAAGCATCGCGCATGTCGGGCGTGTCGGCCGCATCCCGCTCAACCAGATCAAAGATCACGCCCTGCCGCAGCGCCCCCTTGGCGGGCAACAGTTCGGTGATGCCCAGCTGCGTCAGCAGGGTGTACAGAATGCACAAACCGCCGCCTACCACGGCGCGCCGGTCTTCCTTCAGGCCCGGCAGCACGAGCTTGTCCATCTGACCCACGGCCAAGCATTGCTCGATGCACCAGCGCAAGGCGTCCACGGTGATGCGGCCGTCGGTCACGCCTGCTGCCGCCAGCACCTGGGAGACTGCACCCACCGTGCCCGAAGAGCCCAGCGCCTCGGCCCACATGGCGGGCTTGAACAGGGTCAGCGCTTCTTCCAATTCAGCCCCGGCGGCCACCTGGGCCGCGCGGAACGATTGGGCGCTGAACTTGCCGTCCGGAAAGAAGCGCATCGACAGGCTCACACTGCCGACCTGGAATGATTCAGCCCGCAGCGGTTTGTGGCCCCGGCCCAGGATCATCTCGGTCGAACGGCCGCCGATGTCGATCACCAGACGCGGCCGCTCCGAAGGTTGCAGCCGGGCCACGCCGGCATAAATCAGCCGCGCCTCTTCGCGCCCTGAAATCACTTCGATCGGAAAGCCCAGCACCAGCTGTGCCCGCTCCAGAAAGGCATTGCGGTTGCGCGCCTCACGCAAGGTCTGCGTGGCCACGGCCCTGACGCGTGCCGGGGTGAAGCCGTTCAAGCGCAGGGCAAAGCGCTGCAAGCAGTCGAGTCCTCGCTGCATGGCGGCTTCCGACAACATGCCTTCCGCGTCAAGGCCCGCGCCGAGCCGGACGGTTTCCTTCAGGTATTCGATGCGCTTGTAGTTGCCCCGGTACAGGGAGGCTAGCTCAAGCCGGAAACTGTTCGAGCCCATATCGATGGACGCAAGCGGGGTGTCTCGGAGGGCGGTGGGCAAACTCATGGCGGATATTGTCGGGGCAAAAATACGCACTTCCGACCCAAGTGCGGCCGCCCTCCTAGAATGCGGCGGCCTGCCAACAACCCCTGGAGTTGCTTCATGTCCAAAGCCGATTTCGACAGCCTGACCACCACCCGCGACTTCAGTCGCCGTGACTTTGTGCAAACTGCCGTCGGCAGTGGTTTTGCCGCCGCCGTGCTGCCGGTGATGGCACAAACCGTCATCAAGACCGACACCGTCGGTCTGGAGGCCGGTGAGGTGAGCATCATGGTGGGCGACTTCAAGATGCCCGCCTACCGCGCCATGCCTGCCGGCAAGAAGAATGCGCCTGTGGTGCTGGTCATCAGTGAAATCTTTGGCGTGCATGAGCACATTGCCGATGTGGCGCGGCGCTTTGCCAAGCTGGGCTATATGGCCATCGCGCCCGAGATGTTCGTGCGCCAGGGCGATGCCAAGGCCGCCGGCGACATCAGCAAGCTGATGAGCGAGATCATCTCCAAGGTGCCCGACGCCCAGGTGATGGGCGATCTGGACGCGACCGTGGCCTGGGCCAAGTCGCAGGGTGGCGACACCACCAAGCTGGCGGTGACTGGCTTTTGCTGGGGTGGTCGCATCACCTGGCTTTATGCCGCCCACAACCCGGCGGTCAAGGCCGGTGCGGCCTGGTATGGCCGCCTGGTCGGCAACAGCACGCCGCTGACACCCAAGCACCCGATTGATCTGGTCGGCCAGTTGCACGGCCCGGTGTTGGGGTTGTATGGCGGACAGGACGGCGGCATCCCGCTTGACACGGTTGATAAGATGAAAGCTGCTTTGGCGACGGGCTCTGAGGCCGCCAAGCGCAGCCAGTTCCAAGTCTATGCCGATGCCGGCCACGCGTTCAACGCCGATTACCGGCCCAGCTACCGCAAGGACGCGGCGGACGATGGTTGGAAGCGAACGCTGGAATGGTTCAAGGCAAACGGCGTCGTTTGAATCGACGGGGCTGTACCAAAGACCGCGCCAACTGGGCGCGGTTTTTCTTTTAGGACGACATGACTCTTTTCTACATTGTGTTGGCCACCCTGATCGGCGGCCTGCTGTCCGTGCTGATCGCGGCCAGCCTGACCGTGACCCTGCTGGGCCGCATCGTCAAGCATCTGGTCAGCCTTTCGACCGGCGTGCTGCTGGGCACGGCGCTGCTGCATGTGCTGCCCGAGGCGTTCGAGGGCGGGGCCGATCCGCACCGGCTGTTCATGACCCTGCTGGGCGGGCTGATGTTCTTTTTCCTGCTGGAAAAGGCCGAGATTTATCGCCACACCCACCACCATGAGGGCGATGGCCACCACCACCACCATCATTTCGACAGCGAGCAGGCCGGGCGTGGCGGACTGTCGGTGCTGGTGGGCGACAGCATTCACAATTTCTGTGACGGCATCATCATCGCTGCCGCCTTCTTGGCCGACACGCATTTGGGCCTGGTCACCGCGCTGGCCATCATCGCCCACGAG
>JBBQKT010000346.1:0-3789 GCA_038327205.1 Burkholderiales bacterium
GCCGACATCGACCCGCAGCACCGCGGCCTGCTGAAGCTCGAGTCCGACGGCCAGACGCGCACGGCGATCTTCGGCCCCGAGTCGCGCCAGCAGCAGTTCACGCTCGAAAAAGCCAGCCACCTGACGCAGTTTGTCGACTACGCCCGCGAAGGCGTCTGGCACATCTGGATCGGCTTTGACCACATCCTGTTTTTGCTCTCGCTGTTGCTGCCTGCAGTGTTGATCTGGCAGCGCCAGCGCTGGCAGGCGGCCACGCGCTTTTCGACCTCGTTCATCGAGGTGGCCAAGATCGTCACCGCCTTCACGCTGGCCCATTCAATCACCCTTTCGCTGGCCACCTTGGGCGTGGTCGCCCTGCCGACCCGGCTGGTTGAATCGGCGATCGCGGCCTCGGTCGTGCTGGCGGCGCTGAACAATGTGCGGCCGATCTTGCGTGGGCGGCGCTGGATGGTGGCCTTCGGTTTCGGGCTGATCCATGGCTTCGGTTTTGCCAGCGTGCTGGCCGACCTGGGCCTGCCATCAGGTGCCCTGGTGTTGGCACTGATCGGCTTCAACGTCGGCGTGGAGGCGGGGCAACTGGCCATCGTCGGCGTGTTCCTGCCGCTGGCCTTTGTGCTGCGGCACAGCTGGTTTTATCAGCGCCTGGTCGTCATCGGTGGCTCGCTGCTGATTGCGGCGGTGGCCAGCGTGTGGCTGGCCGAACGCGCGTTCAATTTCAAGGTGATGCCTTTCTGAATTGCTGCTTGCCGACCGCCTTGGCCGACACAGACAGGCTTAAGGATGTTGCTTGACGCGCTCGATCGAGAGTTGCAGCACCCGCGCATCGCTGCTGGCGCGGTGGCGGCGCAGGTTTTGCTCGCCGCGGACGGCCAGCGTCACATCGTGCCAGCGGGCGGCTTCGTCCTCGGTCAACAGGCAGCGCAGGTCTTCAAGGTGAAAGCTGGGCTGCATGTCCACGCTGTCGAAAAGCCGTGCCAGCCAAGCGTAGTCATGGCCCCAGCCGTCGCAATAGACCGTCATGCCGCGCAGCCGGTCGTTCAATTCAGACGCCACCCAGCGGGCCGGTCTGCCGTGCGCCAGCAAGGTAGCACGGGTGATGCCGTGCAGCGCTTCGGCGCTGGCATCCCAGTGCTGCCATTCGGCATCGGGCAGGATCAGCGCACAAAACATCGCCCCGGCGGGCTCCACAAAACCGATCTCGATCGGGTAACTGCCTCGGCCAAAGCCGGAGGCTTCTACATCGAGGATGGCGGGCAGAGTTTCAAGTGTCAATCAGCGCTCCAGGGCAGCAGGCCGAGCCAGTGTAGCTACGAAGTGGCCAGCGCCTGACCGGCGGCGGCCCACCCGTCAAGCCCGCCCGTCAACGCCCTCACGCGGGTGAAACCGAGACCGGTCAGGGTGCGTGCGGCCAGTGCGGCCGACACCTCGTTCGGGCAATTGCAATACAGGACCAGCTCGCGGTCGCGCGGCAGGTCAGCCGAATGGGCGGCGATCGTCGCCAGCTCGGTCAGCCGCGCACCGGGGATGCGGCGCGGATCGATCTCCCGGCTGGCATCAGCCCGCACATCAATGAAGACCGGCTCAAGCCCCTGAGCGACCAGGGCCGCAGCCTCATCGACCGTGATGCGGCCACCGGCCACATCATCCAAAAACTGTCGCCGCTGCCACCAGCGCCGCAGCACCAGGCCAGCCACGATCACCAGCAAGGCAAGCAGCGCGTAGACACCGGCGCTGGCCAACGCATCGAGCACGTCTTGAATCTGATCGCTCAACAGCAGGCCGAGGCCCAGGAAGAGCCCGCTCCACAGCGCACCGGCCGCCACGTCATACGCCAGGAAGCGCGTCACCGACATGCCCAGGGCCCCCGCCATCGGCGCAGCGACGACCGAGATGCCCGGCAAGAACTTGGCCGCCACCAACGAGCTGCCGCCCCAGCGCGCGATCAATGATTCACTCTGCCGCACGCAGGAGTCGGGTGACAGCGAGATGCGGCACAGCAGCCTCATCACCCGGTGGCCATGCAGACGACCTGCCTGAAACCACACCCCATCGCCCAGCACATTGGCCAGGATGGCGACCGCCAGCGCCGCCGCCAGCGACATCGTGCCCGCTGCCGCCAGCCCACCGGCCACCACCAACAAGGGCGCTGCCGGCACCGGCACGCCGATGCGTGCTGCCAGGGTGATGGCGAACACCAGCAAGAGGCCGTGGTGGATCAGAAGGTCGATGAGCGTCTGCATGGTGAGGTGATTCTGACGGAGTAACGAAAACTTAATGAAGGACGGGGCGGGCTGCGGGCATCGGCTGCGCTTCACCGCTCGTGCCGGGGCCAGTGGCCCTGGCGTTCGCCAGGCACACCCAATGCCCTTACTTGCACAGAGTTGGCAACCTCCTCTCAAGACACGCGCCACGTCGCGAAGGAGCAGGCCGGCGGTGCGTTTTGCGCAAGTCAAGGGGGAGGCCGTGACCCTAGGCCACGCCGGAGGCCATGGAGAAAAACGTGCCGTCGGGCTGCTCCCGCGCGAACAAAAGAACATCAACCCCAACCGCCTCCCAATGCCTTGATCAGCCCCACTGTCGATTGATACTGCGCAGCCCTCACCTGCAGCGCCTGCCGGCGCAGACTCAGCACGCTGCGCCGCGCATCGAGCAGTTCGAGCTGGCTGACCAGGCCGTTGCGGTAGCGCGAATCAGACAACTGCAGGGCGCGCGTCGCCGAAGCCACCGCCTGCGCCTGCACCTCGCTTTGCCGGGCCAGATTTTGCAAGGCGGACAGCTGATCCTCGACATCGCGGAAGGCGATCAGCACCTGCTCGCGGTAGTTGGCCGAGGCCGCGTCGAGCTGGGCTGCGGCACCCTGCACCCCGGCCTCGCGGCGGCCACCGTCGAACAACGGCAGGTTCAGCAGCGCATTGATGCCCCACAGCCCGGCCGAGCTTTTGAACAGATCGGACAGCTCGGGCGAGGCGCCACCGGCCGAGGCCGTCAGCGCGAGGGTCGGGAACCAGGCCGTCTGCGCCACGCCCAAGCGCGCCTGCGCGGCCCTGACGCCGCTTTGCGCGGCGGCCACATCGGGGCGGCGCGCCAGCACCGTGCTGGGCACCCCGGCGGGAATGATCGGCAGGGTCTCGGTCCAAACACCCTGATCCACGATTTCAGCGACGCTCAGGCTGCTGGGCAGCTCCCCGGCCAGCAAGGCCAGCGCATGTTCCAGGGCCTGGCGGCGGCGGTCCAGCGCAATCGCCTGCGACAGGGTGGCCGACACCTCGGTGCGCACCCGCACGACGTCCAGCTCGGCGATATCACCGGCGGCAAAGCGCTTTTCGGTGAGCTTCAGCGTGTCGTTGTAGGCGGCCACCGTGTTACGCGTCAAGGCGCGTTCGGCGTCCAGCGCGCGCAAGGCAAAGTAGGTTTGCGCCACATCGGACTGCACCAGCAGCCGCGTGCTTTGCAGCAGCGATTCGCGCGCCTGTGCATCGAGCGACGCAGCGCTGCTGGCCTTGGCCAGGCGGCCCATCACGTCGATCTCGTAAGACAGGTTGACGCCGGCCGAGATGACGGTGCCCGCTGTTCCTAAATTGCGCGCCGCATCACCGCCCTGGCGGCCGGCACCCGCGCTGGCGCCGACTTGCAAGGCGCGGTCAGCATCGGTGCTGCGCAGCAGCGCGCGGGCTTGTGCCAGCCGCGCGGCCGCGCCCTGGATGCTGGTGTTGTGGGCCAGCGCGCGCTCGGTCAGGTCGTCCAGCACCGGGTCGGCAAAGGTCTTCCACCACTGGGCCTGGGCCGTCG
>JBBQKT010000347.1:0-3761 GCA_038327205.1 Burkholderiales bacterium
GTGGCAAGTGTTTGATGCCGATGGCGAACAAGCCGCGACGCGCTACCCGGTTACGCTTTAGTTAGCTTTGAGCCGCATCTGCAGAAAATCGATCAACACCCGCAGCTTGCGCGGCACATGGTGGCGGCTGGCGTAGTAGAGGTGAAACGGCGCGAAGCGAACCCACCAAGCTTGCAACAGCGGCAGCAGTCGACCGGCCTCGAAATCAGCCTGCACACTGGCCTCGAAGCTGCACCCGATGCCCACGCCGGCGCGGGCCGCCGCAAGTAAATAGCTGCCGTCGTTGCTGACCAGTTCACCGGACGCCTCCACCTCAAAGATCGTGCCGTCTGGCTGCGCGTATTCCCAGCGGTACAGCGCGCCATTGCCCGCAAAGCGGAAGTTCAAACAGCGGTGTGCTTGCAGATCTGCCGGCCGCTGCGGGGCTTCGCGTCCGAGCAGGTAGGACGGCGCAGCAAACGTGGCCAGCCGCAGCGCACTGCCCAGGGGCACGGCCACGGTAGCCGGTGCCAGCAGCTCGCCGATACGGATACCCGCGTCGAACTGGCCTGCCACCAGATCGACCGAACTGTCATTGCAGATGACTTCGAGCGTGATCTTCGGATAGGCCGCCATGAAATCGGCCAGCAACGGCAGCAAAATGATGTCGGCTGCTGCGCGCGACACATTCAAGCGCAGCAGGCCCGCCGCCTCGTCGCGGCTCTCGTCCAGGCCCACCAGCGCCGACGACAAAGCCGACAGGCCGACCTGCGCTTCGGCCAGAAAGCGCTGACCGATTTCCGTCACCCCGACCCGCCGTGTCGTGCGATCCAGCAGGCGCACGCCGAGCCGGGCTTCCAGCGTCTTGATCGTCTGCGAAAGCGCTGACGGCGACACGCCCAACTCCAGCGCCGCACGGGTGAAGCTGGCCTGCCGGGCCACGCAGGCGAAGGCGGCAATCGATGGCAACAGCGCGGGCAGCAGTTGAGGGGACATACCCAGCATTGTGAAGCACCGCTTCATTGCTCATTGAGCTGGATGGGCTTTTTCTGTGGCAATCGAACATCTATCGTCCAGCCCATCCCCACCTGATTTGGACTGACCCATGCGCTACAACACCCTCGGCCAGACCGGCCTCTTTGTTTCCGAACTGGCCCTTGGCACCATGACCTTTGGCGGCAGCGGCCCCTATGCGGCGATGGGCAATATTCAACAAGCCGAGGCTGAGGTGGTCATCCAACAAGCGCTGGATGCGGGCATCAACCTGATCGACACGGCCGACACCTACTCGGGCGGCGACGCCGAACGTATCGTCGGCCAGGCGCTGAAGCATCTGGGCGTGCCGCGCGACGAGGTGCTGATTGCCACCAAGGTCTTTGGTGACGTGACCGGGACAAACAACAAGAGCACCGGCCCCAATCAGCGCGGCAACTCCCGCGCTCACATTCTGGACGGCGTCAAAGCCAGCCTGCAGCGCTTGCAGCTCGATCACATCGACCTCTACCAGCTGCATGGCTTCGACCCCGCCACGCCGGTGCTCGAAACCTTGCGCGCGCTGGACGACCTGGTGCGCCAGGGCCTGGTGCGCTATATCGGCGTGTCCAACTGGGCCGCCTGGCAAATCGCGCAGGCCCAGGGCATTGCCCGCCAGCACGGGCTGACGCCGTTTGTTTCCACGCAAGCGTTCTACAGCCTGGCCGGGCGCGATGTGGAGCGGGAAATCGTGCCGATGGCGGCCAGCGAGGGCCTGGGCCTGCTGGCCTGGAGCCCGCTGGCCGGAGGCCTGTTGGGTGGCAAGGTGAATCGTCACAACCCGTCAGCCGAAGGTACCCGCCGCGCGGCCTTCCAGTTCCCCCCGGCCGATCTGCCGCGCGCCTACGACACCATCGACGTGCTGACGCGCATCGCCAATCGGCAGCAGGCCAGCATCGCGCAAGTGGCCCTGGCTTGGCTGCTACACCAGCCGCGCGTCAGCAGCGTCACGCTCGGCGCACGCAACGCCGCGCAGCTGAGCGACAACCTAGGTGCCACCGCCATCAAGTTCAGCGCGGACGATCTGCAGCAACTCGACACCGCAAGCGCCCTGCCGCCTGAATACCCCGGCTGGATGCTGGCGATGTGGAGCCAGGCGCGGGCGCAGCAATTGGCGGACTCCGTCCAATGAGCGCCCTGCTCCACCGTCGCACCCTCGGCCGCTCTGGCCTTGTCGTCAGCCCGTTGGCGCTGGGCACCATGACCTTTGGCAACAGTGCTTGGGGCTCGTCGGATGCTGACAGCGCAGCAGTCTTCAACGCCTATGTGGACGCAGGCGGCAACTTCATCGACACCGCCGACGTTTACTCAAATGGCCGCAGCGAGGCGCTGATTGGTCAACTCGTCGCCGAGCGCAGCCTGCGTGATGGCCTGGTCATCGCCACCAAGGCGAGCTTCCAGGGCGGCAACGGTCGCAAGAACCTGCAACGTGCGCTGGAGAGCTCGCTGAAGCGCTTGCGCATGGACAGCGTGGACCTGTTCTGGCTGCACACCTGGGACCGCGTCACGCCGGTCGAAGAAGTGCTGCAAACCATGGGCGACTTCATCCGTGCCGGCAAGATCCGCTACTTCGGCCTGTCCGATGTGCCGGCCTGGTACGCCGCCAAGGCCACGACACTGGGCACCGCCCATGGCGTGCCCGGCCCAATCGCCTTGCAGTTGGAATACTCGTTGGCCGAGCGCAGCATCGAACGCGAACACCTGCCTGCCGCCCAGGAATGCGGCTTGGGGCTGTGTACATGGAGCCCGCTGGCCGGTGGCTTTTTGGCCGGGAGCTACCAACGCGCGGCAGGCAGCATGGCGAGCCGCACAGCAGCGCAGGGCGCGGGCCGCTACCAGGCCTGGCCGGCTTTCAAACCGCTGACCGACGCGCATTGGCTGACGCTGGATGCCTTGCGCGGCGTTGCCGCCGAGGCAGAGCGCCCGCTGGCGCAGGTCGCGCTGGCCTGGGTGCGCGCGCAGCCGGGCATCACTGCGCCCATCGTCGGCGCACGCACCGTGGCGCACTGGCAGGACCATCTGGCCGCGCTCAGCCTGACGCTGAGCGCCGACCAGCGGCAAAAACTCGACGCCGCTAGCGCCCTGGCAAGCGTCCACCCCTACAACATCTTCAGCGACGAGGTGCAGCGCCTGATCTTTGGCGGCCAGAGCGTGAGTGGCTGGCATCCACACCCGACTGGGGGATGAAGCGACGTCAAGGGCTGCGGATAATCAACCTCCATGGCCCAACTATTTGAAGTCCACCCCGACAACCCGCAGCCGCGTTTTTTGAAGCAGGCCGCGCAGATCCTGCAAGCGGGCGGCATTGCCGCAATCCCCACCGATTCAAGCTATGCGCTGGTCTGCCGTCTCGACGACAAGACGGCAGCAGAGAACCTGCGTCGTGTGCGTGGCGTGGACGACAAACACCACCTCACCCTGCTCTGCCGCGACCTCAGCGAGCTGGCCAGCTACGCCCGTGTGGACAACCGCCAATACCGGCTGCTAAAGCTGGCCACGCCAGGCCCGTTCACCTTCATTCTCGAAGCCACCAAGGAAGTGCCGCGCCGCTTGAGCCACCCATCGCGCCGAACCATCGGCCTGCGCGTGCCCGACCACCGCGTCACCCAAGACCTGCTGGCCCTGTTCGGCGAGCCCCTGCTGGCCACCACCCTGATCCCACCCGGTGAAACCGAGCCGCTGAACGACGCCGAGGAAATTTCCGAGCGCTTCGACAAGCTGCTGCAAGCCATCGTCGATGCCGGCGCCTG
>JBBQKT010000348.1:0-3750 GCA_038327205.1 Burkholderiales bacterium
AGGTCAGGGTCAAGGCACACAGAAGCAGCGAAGGCTTGGACATCGATGGGTTGTTTTTCATGGAATGCCTCTGCTTCAAAATACGGTGTCCACAGCCAGGCTGTAGACGTTGACCGACATGCCGTTGGTGCCAAAGCCAGACCCTGGCTGCACCTTGACGAACATCCCGCTGCCGTTTGGCTTGACCCGCTCAAACTGCGCCTTCAAAGCGATGTTGCGATAGACGTCCCAACGCACGCCCACGGCGGTCGTCTTCTCGTTCAGCTTTTGGCCGGTCAAGGTCGCATCGACCCCGCCTTTCAGCGCCGCCAAAGCAGGCACACCGGCCGGTATGGTGTTGTTGACATTGCCGTCCTTGAACTTGACCTGTGAGATCGTCAGATAGGGCGTGAATTTCTGTACCCGGTAGCCAACCGTGCCATACCAGCCGTCGGTATCGGCCACATAGGACTCGGTGCGGCGCATCGTGTACTCCGCATTCAAGATCAGATCGCCCGAGTCGTAAGCAGCACCGAAGCCAGTGAACGTCGCCTTCTTTTTGGTGGGGTCCATCTCGTTGCCCACGCTGGCAAATGGCGTGGTGCGCAAGGCGGCCACCAGGCCAGCCAGCGCCGCGCTGCTGACCGTCAACTTGCCCTGTACATGACCGAAGCGCAAGGTGATGCCGCCGTCCAGTTCCATGCTGGTGTTCACGCCGACCATGTTCTCGTATTTCAGCCCGGTACCCGTGTAGGTGGAACTCGATTTGCCGCCGAACACCTGCGCCGTCAGCGAAGCGCCACCGATGCTGGTTTGATAAGTGCCGTCGAGGCCCTCAAAATGGCTGAAATTGACTTGCCCGTAGACGTCGGCCGGCGGACGCAGCCAGGTGTTGGCGTAACCCACATCGCGGAAATCAGAGACCGCAAAGAAGGGACCACCCATGCGGCCGAGCCGGAATGCCAACGAGGGCAGGACCTGTGCCTTGACGAAAGCCCATTCAAACTCGGGACGGAAACTGCCGTCGCCGTTCTGCTTGGACAACACCTGCACGGTGCCGGAGAACATCTTGTTCGCCTTGGCCGTCAGTTGGACGCCGACCTTGCTGTCGACCTCGCCGCTGGCCGACTTGTCGGCACCACGCGGTTGACCGGCAATGGCGTATTGCGCTGCGTCCGTGTTGGTCTGGACCACGCCCAGCGTGGCGAAGCCCGAAAACGAGAAGGGCGAGTCGCCGTCGGCCTGCGCAGCCCCACAGATCAGGGCCAGAGCAATCGGCGTCAAGCGCCATGCAATCAATTTCTTCATAAGGTTTCCTGATTAATAACGTTCAGACCAATCCGAGGGAAGTCCGAGATACGGAAGTGCGAACTTCGCCCACAAGGCTTAACGAACCATATCGGCAGCAGTGCCACCTGCTTGAGCGAATAACTGGGAGGAACTGGCTTGAATTCGAAGGAATGGCGCCCCGATAGAATCGCCACAGCCTGAATCGGGCGGCCTCGAACAGATCAATGTCCATGTACAAAATCGTCCTCATCCGCCACGGCGAATCCACCTGGAATCTTGAAAATCGCTTCACCGGCTGGACCGATGTTGACCTGACACCCACCGGCGTCGAGCAGGCCAAGCAGGCGGGGCGTTTGCTCAAGGAGGCTGGTTTTGAGTTCGATGTGGCCTACACCTCGGTACTCAAGCGGGCGGTCTGGACGCTCTGGCATTGCCTGGATCAAATGGATCGCACCTGGCTGCCGATCGTGCACTCATGGCGCTTGAACGAGCGCCATTACGGCGCGTTGCAAGGGCTCAACAAGGGCGAGACGGCCAAGCAATACGGCGACGAACAGGTGCTTGTGTGGCGGCGCAGCTACGACACGCCGCCGCCGGCGCTGCAAGCCAGCGACCCACGCAGCGAGCGCGGCGATCTGCGCTACGCCAAGCTCGATCCGGCCGATATTCCGCTGACCGAATGCCTGAAGGACACGGTCGCCCGGGTGCTGCCGTTCTGGGAAGACAGCGTCGCCCCGGCCATCAAGAGCGGCAATCGCGTGGTGATCGCCGCCCACGGCAACAGCATCCGCGCGCTGGTCAAGTACCTGGACGGCATTGGCGACGACGACATCGTCGGCGTCAACATCCCGAACGGCATTCCCCTCGTCTATGAGCTGGACGCCAATCTGAAGCCGATCAAAAGCTATTACCTGGGCGATGCCGAAGCAGCGGCCAAGGCTGCGGCGGCCGTGGCCAGCCAGGGCAAAGCCTAAAGCGCTGCTTCAATCCGGCTGCGCATCTGCGCGGCCAGGGCACGACGTTCATCGCCAGCATGGGTGGCATGGGCTGGCAACAGCGCCAGTTGCACCACCAACCCGCGCGCGCTGGCAATCGACCACAGGCTTTCCACCAGGCTCGTGTCGCCGATGAAGCGAGCCGCCGGGCTGAAGCGCTGGCCGGGCTCATACCAACGGATCACCAGCGGCTGCACCGGCGACTCGGTCGAGATGGCGGCTTGCAGCAGATTGCCGTGGAAGGGCAACAGCTCGGGGCCCGGCCCGGTCGTGCCCTCAGGAAAGAATGCCACCGTGTCACCCGCCCTCAGTGCCTCGGCGGCTTGGTGGACGACGCGCAGCGCATCGCGCTTGCTGGTACGTTCGATATAGAGCGTGCCGACACCGGTGACCAGCGCGCCGACGATGGGCCAGTCGCGCACATCGGACTTGGAGACAAAGCGCGCCTCCGGCAGAACAGCATGAACGGCCGCGATGTCGAGCCAGGAAATATGGTTGGCCACCAGCATCTTGGCGCCGCCGGCAGGCAGATCACCAACGATCTGCAACTCAACGCCCAGCAGGCGCAGGGTCTTGCCCGACCAGCGCTTGACGTGTGTCAGCTGCGCCGCCGGCTCGATCGAGGGGAACCGCAGCTTGATCAGCGCCAGGCCGTGCAACACATGAACAGTCAAACGCAGCAGCCGAACTACCGCAACCAGGCGCTGCATTTCAGACGGCAGCCGTGAAAGCAATATGCCCGGCGACCAGCGTGTAGCGCACTTGGGCGGGTAGCTCGAAGCCGCTGATGGCATAGGCAAACGGCGTGTGTTTGCCCTGGCTGACCAACAGCGCCGGGGTGACCGACCAACTGGCCGCCGGGTCGAACACACAGACATCGGCCACGCCGCCTTCGACCAAGCGCCCGGCACTGGCCGACAGGGAGCCCAAGGCATTGCCCAGCACGCGCACCGGCTCGGCGGTGACGACCGCCAGCGCTTTGGCCATCGGCAAGCCGCTGTCCGAGGCCCAGCGCAGCGCCAGGCTCAAAAGCAGCTCCAGCCCGGTGGCGCCGGGCGTTGCTTCGGCAAAAGGCACGTTCTTTTCGTCGGCGGACGCGGGCATGTGATCGCTGACGAGCGCATCGATCGTGCCGTCGGCCAGACCTGCCCTCAGCGCATCGCGGTCGCGGCCCTGGCGCAAGGGCGGGGTCAGGCGCATGGCGGCGTCGAAGTAGCCGATGTCCACATCGGTCAGATGCAGCGAGTTGATCGACACATCGGCCGTCACCAAGAGCCCTTCCCGCTTGGCAGCACGCACCAACTCGACCCCCGCAGCGCTTGAAAGGCGGCACAGATGAACCCGGGCGCCGGTGGCGCGCATCAGCTCGAAGATCGTGTGCAGGGCCACCGTCTCGGCCATCACCGGCACACCCGACAGGCCCAGCCGCGTCGCCATCGCGCCGCTGGCCGCCACGCCGTTGCCCAGATAGCCGTCCTGCGGGCGC
>JBBQKT010000349.1:0-3744 GCA_038327205.1 Burkholderiales bacterium
GTGGCGCAGATGGGGGCGCAAATTCAGGCAGCGCGGCCCGACATCGCCCGCCAGGACATCGCCCGCTTGACGCAGAGCATCCAGCAGCTTGAGCAGGCCCATCAACAGCGCGCGGTGCAGATTCAACTGCTCGAAAGCAACTTGCAACTGCAGGGTGCGCAAGGCCTGGATGCGCAACTTGAAGCGCAGGCCGGGGAGCTGGATCGGGCCCAGCGCCGGCAGGCCGAGCTGAGCTTGCGGGCCAGTGCCTTGGACCTGTTGTGCAGCAAGCTCGAAGCCAAGCGCCAAGCCACCCTGGCCCGGCTGCAAGCGCCCTTGCAGCAGCATATGCAGCACTATCTGCAGCTGCTGTTCCCGGACGCGCAGCTGGCGGTCAATGAGCAGCTCGCCCCGGGTCAATTGACACGTCGCAACGCCAGCGGCGCGCTGGAAGGGGGCGACTTTGAGTCTTTGAGCTTTGGCGCCCGCGAGCAGCTGGGCTTGATCAGCCGATTTGCCTATGCCGACCTGCTGCGCGAAGCCGGGCGGCCGACCCTGCTGATCCTCGATGACGCCCTGGTGCACAGCGACAGCGCCCGGCTGGCGCAGATGAAGCGGGTGATATTTGATGCCGCACAGCGCCACCAGCTGCTGCTGTTCACCTGCCATCCGGAAGATTGGCGCGACATGGGCGTGGCGCTGCGGCCGCTGGTTTAGCTGAGCGGCACGACCTCGTCACCCGGCTCGGGCCTGCAGCCTGCTGCCAGCGGCGGACCGTCGCGCCGGATCACCACTTGCTCGGTGTTGTGGCACAGCTCCAGGTGGCGGGCCGCGGGCTGGCGCGCTTTCACAAAGGCTTCGATCGACGTGGGCAGGCTGGTGTGCAGGCGCAGCGAGGCCACATCGTTTTCGGGGTGGTCGTCGTAGTGAATCCAGGGGATGAAATAGCCGGCCCACAAGACCCAGGGTGCGCCCACCTCAACGGCGGGCGGCGCATAGCCTTCGGTCTTCAACCAGGCTTGCGCGCGGGCGCGCAGATCGTCGCCGTCTTCCAGGTTGCCCCAGGCGGTGGCCAGCAGTTCGGCGACCCACTGATTGCAGTTTTGGTAGCGCAGGCTCTGCGGGTGGGCGTTGGCGCTGTAAGTGGCGGCCAGCAGGCGCAGGGCGCGGGGCTTGTCGAGGGCGGCCTGCTCGACCTGGGCAGCCGCATCGGGCGGCAGCAGCTGGATCGACACATAGCCCACGGCCGGGTCGTCGGTGCCGAACAGAAAGCCCGCCAGCCCCTGGTCGAACAGGCGCGGGCGGCGCTCATCGCAGGCGTAGTAAAGCTGGCGCACCGACCAGGGCGTGTTCTCGCTGGCTGCCATGCTGATGCCCGCGTGCGAGTAGCGGATGCCAAAGCGATGCAGGTCCAGCCCCGAACGCGAGATCAGCGCGACCGATTGGCCCGACGCCGCCAACTCGCGCCGCACGACGGCGGCAAATTGCAGCAAGCGGTCTTGCTGCGGGGCGGTCAGGGTGGATGGCCGGTCACAAAAATTCAGCGCGGCGGCCTGTGCCGCGAAGGGTGCCGATGAAGCGGCGAGCAGCGCAACTGCGGCAAGCGCCTTGATCAAAGTGCGACGACTTTCGGATCGACGTCACCATGCCAGTCATCGGCCAGCAGCAAGAAGAACGCGGTGTGCGTATCGGCATGGGCAAACGCCAGGCCGTACGGCCGGTTGCTGGCATTGACCACATCACCGGCCAGCAGCGCCCGCTGGGCCAAGGCTTGCGCCGGCAGGGTCAGCCACAGTGCGCCTGCTTCACCAACTTGGGCCGTGGCTTGCAGCTTGATCTGCAGCATGCCGGGCCGGTCCGCCAAGCCTGCCACCTCGATGACCTTGTAATCGCCCTCGGCCACCTTGGTGCCGCCGGTCGAGCTTTTGCTGGAACCCTTGCTCGAATCGGAGATGCTGCCCAGCGAGGCCGAGCCGGCGCTGGAGGCCGACGAAGCCAAGCTGTCCGCCCAGCAGGCACTCGCGCCGGCGACCGACAGCAGGGCGATGGAGAGACAACGGACGGCGCTCAAAGATGAAGTCATGGAGGTTCCTGGACGAAGGGTTTGCCGAAGGATAGCTTGGACGTTCTGTGCACGAAGGGCAGTCAAACGGTGTTCGCCCGGAGGAGGGTTTTTGTTGACGACCAAGGCCGCCGGGATTGGAGACACTGGCAGGTCTTCCTCCACCCGCTGATGCCCATGGCCACACGATCTGCTGAATGGTTTGATTTTGAATACAACAACCGAGCCCGCGTGCCCGACTTTGCGGGCCTGATGGGGCGTTGGGCCGAGGCCTCAGCCCTGGTGCGTGAGCAGACCCCCAGCGTGCTGGATGTGCCCTATGGTTTGCAGGGCGACGCGCCGCAGGAACGGCTCGATATCTTCACCACCGATGTGGCGCAGGCCCCGGTGCTGGTGTTCATCCACGGCGGCTACTGGCGCTCGCTCGACAAGGCCGATCATTCTTTCTTGGCCAGCGTGTTCACCGACGCCGGGGCGATGGTGGTGATGCCCAACTATTCGCTCTGCCCCGGCGTGGCGATGGAGCACATCCCGCTGCAACTGGTGCAGGCATTGGCGTGGCTGTGGCGCCATGCCGCAGATTACGGCGGTGATCCGAACCGCATCGTGCTGGTCGGCCACTCGGCCGGCGGGCACTTGGCGACCATGCTCAACTGCTGCGACTGGAAGGCGGTAGCGCCCGATCTGCCGCGCCATCTGGTCAAGGGCGCGATGTCGATTTCAGGCGTGCACGACCTGGCTCCGCTGCGCCATGTGGCCGGCGTGCAGGCCGATTTGAAGCTCGATGCCGACAGCGTCCGGCGGCTCAGCCCCATCCATTTCCCGGCCCCCGACGCGCCAACTTACGCCGTGGTGGGCGGCGCCGAAAGCGATGAGTTCCGCCGCCAGACGCGCGTGCTGCGCCAGGCCTGGGGGGCGCGTGCCGTGCCGGTGTGCGAAGAAATCGCGGGCAGCAAGCACTTCGACATCCTGCATGACCTGGCCGACCCGCACGGCCGCACCCATCAATTGGCCAGAAAATTGCTCGATCTGCGTTGGTTCAGTGCGCTCAGCGCTTGAAGGAATCCCCATGAAAACCTGCGTTGCGGCATTTTTCGCCGGCCTTGTCATCACTTCGTCCGCCCTTGCCCAAGACCTTGCCCAAGACCTCGCCCAAGTCCTTGCCCCGCCCGAGGCCGCCCGCCAGCCCAAGGATGTCAGCGTCCACGGCGATCCCCGCATCGACGACTACTTTTGGCTGCGCGACAAGTCCAACCCCGCCGTGCTCGCCCATCTGAATGCCGAGGCCGCCTACACCGCCCAATACTTCGCGCCGCTGGCCGGGTTGAAGGCCCAGCTCTACGACGAAATGCTCGGCCGCATCCAGCAGGCAGATGAAGCGGCGCCGGTGCGTCAGGGAGCGTTCTGGTATTCGAGCCGCACCGCCACCGGCGCGCAATACCCAGTGCTGACCCGCCGTGCGGCCAAGGGGCCGCAGCGCGAGCTGGACCTGAGCGCACCCGAGCAGGTGCTGCTCGATCTCAACGCGCTGGCCAGCACGCGCAAGTTTTTGGCGCTCGGCGCGGTCGCGGTCAGCCCCGATGGCCGTCGCCTGCTCTATGCCCTGGACGAAACCGGCGCGCGCGATTTTCAACTGCTCGCCAAAGACATTGCCAGCGGCGCGGCACTGCCTCTGAAGATCGAGAAGACCGCCGGAGCGGTGT
>JBBQKT010000350.1:0-3718 GCA_038327205.1 Burkholderiales bacterium
ATCGCTGCCGTCGGCATTGATGGCATACAGCCCGGGTGCCAGGCGGCGGTCTTCGCCACTGCCCGCTTCCAGATCCAGCACGCTGAAGACGAGGCGGTTGTCGCTGGCCCAGTCGAAGCGGACGATGTCGGCGTCGGAGAAGCGCGCCACTCTTTTGACCTCGGGGGGTGCGCCCATTGTGATGACCACCAGGCTGACCCGGTTGGTGCCGCGCGCGCTGGTCAGCGCCAACTGTTTCCCAGACGGCGAAAGCTTGGCCGCCAGCAGCGACGGTCGCTGGAAATAGCGCTCGACGGGAATAGGCGCTGCAGCTTCGGATGCCGGTGCCGCAGCTTGCGGCCTGGCGGCGCTGGCGAAGCACACCAGCATCAACGTGAGTGCCAGGCGGCGCAACCAAGCCCGGCCGGGCATTGCGGGGGGCTGCATGAACGTCTCCCTGATTGATTTTTTCAGGGTCGCAGGATAGCCGCTCAACGGCCTTGCAGGAAAGCCTCCAGATGCTCGGCCAGCGCCTGCGGCTGGTCGTGGTGAAGCATGTGGCCTGCGGCTTTGAGCGTCACCGCCGTCACCTTGGGCACGCGGGCCAGGCGCGCTTCAAAATCCTCACGCGGATAGCGATCGCCCCACCATTTGGTGACGTCGGTGCTGTCGCCCTCGACCCACAGCACCGGGGCGGTGATGCGTTCCCAGGCGGCCAGGATCTCGGCCTTGCGGTAGAGGACGGGGTTGGCCCGCTTGTGCGCCGGGTCACCCAGGATCAGCCACTGCCCGTCGACCTCGCGCGACCAGTGCGGCGCCAGCCACAGCGCTTTGTCAGTCGTCAGGCGCGGGTTGGTTTTCATCAGCCGCTCGGCCACCGCCTGCAGGCTGGGGTAGGGCTTGAGCTGTTGCGGCACCTTCAGTTCGTCCAGCCATTCCGTCAGCCGTTTCGGACCCATTTCAGGGATGGTTTCGGGCAGTCCAAAGCCTTCCAGATTGACCAGCCGCCGGATCCGGCCGGGCCGCACGCCGGCATAGCTCATCACCACATTGCCGCCCATGCTGTGACCCAGCAGATCGACCGGCACGCCGGGGCTGAGCTGATCGAGCAGGGCGTCCAGATCACCCAAGTAGTCGGGGAACCAATAGCTGTCGGCGCCGCTGTTGTCGCTGCGGCCGAAGCCGCGCCAGTCGAGTGCCACCACCGCCCGGTCCTGCGTCAGTGCATCGATGACGAACTGGAACGAGGCGCCCACGTCCATCCAGCCATGCACCATCACCAGCAGCGGCCGCTCGGCGGTGACCAAGTGCTCGTCGCCAGATCGTTCACCCCAATGCATCACATGGGCGCGCAGGCCGCGCAGGGTCAAAAATTCACTGCGGTGGGGGCGGCGGGGCAGGTAGGTGTCAACTGGGCTCATGCGGCTGAATGTAGGCCAACAGGGCGGCGGCGTCTGTCGGCGCCGCGACAGCAATAATGCGGCCGATGAGCACTCCCCCCTACACCCTCCGACCCGCCGAACCCCGTGATGTGGCCGACATCGTCAGCCTGATCGAAGAGCTGGCCGAATTTGAAAACCTCAGCCATATGGTTCAAACCACGGCCGAAAAGCTGCACCCGCATTTGTTTGGTGCGAAGCCTGTTGTTGAGGCATTGATCGCCGAAATCGACGGCGAGGCGGTGGGCTTCGCCCTGTTCTTCACCAACTTCAGCACCTTCCTGGCCCAGCCCGGCATTTATCTGGAAGACCTGTACGTCCGCCCGGCCCACCGCCGCAGCGGCCTGGGCCGGGCCTTGCTGACGCGGCTGGCCGAGATCGCCTGCGAACGCGACTACGGCCGCTTCGACTGGAGCGTGCTTGATTGGAACGAGGATGCGATCCGCTTCTATCAATCGATGGGTGCCGTCGTGATGCCCGAGTGGCGGATCTGCCGACTCAGCGGCGAGGCCCTGACGGCTTACAAGCCGGTTTGAACCACGGGCATTCCATAGGCCGGGCCGCCAAAGCAGGTGGCTACCATCGCAGCGCCCACAACCCGGAGGTGCTGGCCCGATGGCGATAGCTGCTGAAACTGACCCCGTTGTGGATGCCTATGCCGCCCTGCATGCCGACTTCCGTTGGCAGGTGCCGACCGAGTTCAGCATTGCCGAGGTCTGCTGCACGCGCTGGGCGAGGCAAACGCCTCACGCCACGGCCGTCTTGTTTGAAAACGAGCAGGGCTGTCGGGCGCAGTACAGCTTCGGGCAGATGCAGCGCGCGGCCGACCGCCTCTCAAACGCCTTGCGCCGTCAGGGCGTCAAGCGGGGTGACCGGGTCGCCTTGGTGCTGCCGCAGCGCTTTGAGACGGCGGTGGCGCACATCGCCATCAACCAGCTCGGGGCGGTGGCGATGCCGCTGTCAATGCTGTTCGGCCCGGAAGCCCTGGCCTACCGCTTGAAGGATTCGGGTGCGGTGCTGGCGGTGGTGGAATGCGCCGCGCTGCCGGCCCTGCGCAGCGTGCAGGCCGAGTGCCCGGACCTGCGTCGGCTGATCGTTGTGGGTGAAGGCCAGCCAGGTTGCAATGAGATCGGCTGGATGGCCGCGCTGCAGGCCGAGGACGCCCGCTTCAGCGCCGAAAAAATGCATGCCGACGATGCGGCGATCCTGATCTACACCAGTGGCACGACCGGCCCGCCCAAGGGCGCGCTGCTGGCGCAGCGGGCGCTGATCGGCAATCTGAGCGGCTTTGTGGCGAGCCAGAACTGGTTCGGCTTTGAACCCGCCGCGCCGGGCTTGGGCACGCAGGCGGTGTTTTGGTCACCGGCCGACTGGTCATGGACCGGCGGGCTGATGGATGCCCTGTTGCCCACGCTCTATTTTGGCCGTCCCATCCTGGGTTACGAGGGCCGCTTCTCGCCGGACAAGGCGTTTGAGCTGCTGCAAAAGCACGCCATCACCCACACGTTTTTGTTCCCCACCGCGCTTAAAGCGATGATGAAGGCCGAGCCGAACCCGCTCGAGAAATACCCGGCGCTGAAGCTGCAGGCCATCATGAGCGCGGGTGAGGCGGTAGGCGATGCGGTGTTCGGCTATTGCCAGCAGCAGCTCGGCGTGACCGTCAACGAGATGTTCGGCCAGACCGAGATCAACTACATCGTCGGCAATTGCGAGCGCCTGTGGTCGGCCCGGCCGGGCAGCATGGGCCGTGCCTATCCGGGCCACCGGGTTGCGGTGATTGACGAGGCGGGGCAGGTCTGCGCGCCCGGCGTGATGGGCGACGTGGCGGTGCACCGGCGTGATGTCCACGGCGACGCCGACCCGGTGTTCTTCCTCGGCTATTGGGGCCAGGACGCCGCCACCGCCGCCAAGTTCACTGGCGATGTGGCCGACAGCTGGTGCCGCACCGGCGACATGGCGACGCAGGATGGCGACGGCTATTTTTGGTACGTCGGCCGCAGCGACGACCAGTTCAAGTCGGCCGGCTACCGCATCGGGCCGGGTGAGATCGAAAACTGCCTGGTCAAACACCCGGCCGTGGCCAATGCCGCCGTGGTGCCCAAGCCCGATGCCGAGCGCGGCGCCTTGGTGAAGGCCTATGTGGTGCTGGCCAATGGCTTCAAGGGCTCGGCCGCCCTCGTCGCGCAGTTGCAGGCCCATGTGAAGGGCCAGCTGGCGCCCTATGAATACCCGAAGGACATCGAGTTCATCGACGCCTTGCCGATGACGACGACCGGCAAGGTGCAGCGGCGCGTGCTGCG
>JBBQKT010000351.1:0-3713 GCA_038327205.1 Burkholderiales bacterium
CGATCCAGCCAGTGGAGCATCGTGGCGTAGAGCACCTTGACGTCCACAGGCTTGACGATGAAGTCGTCCATCCCCGAAGCCTTGCAAGCCAGCCGATCTTCATCGAAGGCGTTGGCCGTCAGGGCCAGGATAGGTCGGCCGACCCACTGCGGCATCGCGCGAATGGCTCGCGTGGCCTCCAGCCCGCCCATCACCGGCATCTGCATGTCCATGAGTGCCATGCAGTAGTCGCCAGCCTGGGCCATCGCCACCGCCGCACTGCCGTTCGCGGCGACGTCTGCGTGCAGCCCGACGCCGTAAAGCATGGCCAACAGCACCTCTTGATTCACCTCGTTGTCTTCGGCCACGAGAACCCGTGCGCCGCGGTGGCGCTCCCGCAGCAGGGTCTCAGCGGTGGCCAAACCTTTGAAGTCGGCCGCTGGCAGGACGCCGTGGCCTCGCTGCAAGTGGGCGGTGAACCAAAAGGTGCTGCCCACGCCGGGCAGGCTCTCGACGCCGCACTCGCCCCCCATCATTGCCGTCAGCCGCTTGGTGATGGCCAGCCCCAGACCCGTGCCGCCGAACTTGCGGGTGATCGAGGCGTCGGCCTGCTCAAAGGCCTGGAACAGGCGCGGAATTTTTTCGGGGGAGATCCCAATGCCGGTGTCTTGCACCGAGAAGCGCACCAGCAGGTCACCGTCGCGGTCTTGCAGCAGCTTGGCGCACAGCGACACCGAACCCTTTTGGGTGAATTTGACGGCATTGCCGGCAAAGTTCAGCAGCGCCTGGCGCAGACGCGTCGGGTCGCCACGCAGCCATAGCGGAACGGCGTTGGCATCGGTCGCGACAGTCAGGCCCTTGGCACGCGCCGACTCGCCAATGATCGAGCCCACCGCATCCAGCACGGCCGACAGGTGAAAGTTCGTGGCTTCGAACTTGACCTGTCCGGCCTCGATCTTGGACAGGTCCAGGATGTCGTTGATCAGCGACAGCAGGTGCTGGCTGGCGCCGTCAATCTTCTCCAGCCGGGCGGCCTGTTCCGGCGTCGCGCCGTCGCGCCGCATCAGGTAGTTCAGGCCGACGATGGCGTTCAGGGGCGTGCGGATCTCATGGCTCATATTTGCCAGGAATTCGCTCTTGGCCCGGTTCGCCACCTCGGCCAGATCGCGTTGCTCGCGGGTGCGCAAGCTGTCGATGGCCAACGAGATGTTGCGCGCCAGTTCTTCCAGTGGCGGCACCTGCTCGGGGTTGAAGGCACTGGCCTCGGCGGCATAAAGCGCCAGGATGCCGATGACCTCGCCAGCTGCGGTCAGGGGCAGGGCGATGCAAGACCGGATGCCGTAGCGCGCAGCTTGTTCAAGCCAAGGACCCATCGTGGCGTCAGCGAGCCAGTCTTGTTTGACCTGCGTACACCCGGTGAGCATCGCGGCACCGAACGGGCCGCGCCCAGCGGGCAGATCCGCATTCCAGGAGAACTGCATCGTGTCGAGGAAGCCCGCCGCCGGGCCGGCGCGGGCCACGATGCGCGCTGATTTTTCATCATCACGGTTTGCAAAGACCACACACGACATGACGAAGCCGCCGGCTTTGACCACGGCGTCACACACCCTGTCCAAGTAGGTAGGTTCGTTGTGCACGTCGGCCAGACTGACGTGGCCGCTGCTCAGCACCCGCAGCGAGCGGTTCAGGCGCCGGGCGCTGTTTTCGGCCAGTTTGAGTTCGGTGATGTCGGCGAAGGTGACGACGATCTGGCTGATCTGTCCCTGTTCGTCGCGAAAGGGGTAGGCATCGACCTGCACCCAGACGGGGCTCACCAAGTCAGGACGGCGCACGCCCAGCACCAGCTTGTTGACCGCACTCCCGCGTGCCAGCACCTGGGGTACCGGAAAGCGCTCCCGCGGCATCAACGAGCCGTCTTCCTCCAGGAAGCACCAGTACGGGTCGATCGCAACCTTGCCCAGCATTTGATCGAGCGTCAGGCCAGTGACGCGGCAGGCGGCCGGATTGGCATCAATGATGTGGGAATCCGGGCCATGCACGATGACACCGCAGCTGATGTTGTCGAGCAGCGCCTGCAGTCGCTGTTCGTTGTGATGCGATGCCGCCTCGGCACGGCGGCGCGCAGTGATGTCGATGATGGAGCCGAGCATGCGCGAGGGCGCACCTGCGGCATCGCGCGCGACGACTTCGCCGCGATCCTCAACCCAGATGATGCTGCCGTCGGCGCGGACCATGCGGTGTTCACTGAAGTAGGGGCCGCCGCCGGCCAGACAGGCCTGCACGCGCGCCATCGTCTCGGTCACGTCTTCAGCGTGGATCAGTGGTGCGAACTCGGCCATCGAGTACTCGAGGCGCTCCTCGCCCAGGCCCAGCAATTCACACCACCTTGGGTTGTGGTTGAAACGGCCACTGTCGATATGCCATTCCCACATGCCCGAGCCCGTCACCGCGAGCACCTGACGCATCCGAAGTTCGCTCTGGCGCAGCGATTCATCGGCTTGTTTGCGCTCCGTGATGTCGAGGATCAGGCTGTTCCAGAGTGTGCTGCCGTCGTGCTGGCGCTCCGGTTGCCCCATGCCCTGCAACCACTTGCGCCGACCGGACGGGGTGGTGATGCGCCACTCCCAGCGCCAAGGCGTCAAGGTCTGCGCCGACTGCATGACCGAGGCCTGCATGCCGGGCAGATCCTCGGCGTCGACCATGCTCCAAAGCAGGGTGGCATCCTGGATGATCTGTTCGGCCATCACCTCCCAAAGATCGACGCAGCGCGGGCTCATGTATTGCACCGCGTTGCGGCCGTCGGCATGCATCAGGTAGCGAAACAGCGCACCCGGCACGTTCTCCGCCATGTGTCGAAAGCTCGTTGCGTCAGCCCTCAGTTCAGCGTCGAGAACTGGGTCGGCGTGCACATCGTCCATGTCTTGATCCCCTCCCTGTGGACGGTTGAGCGCGGGCCATGGTTCAGGGCACGCCACCGCTGTCGGCGGATTCTTGCATGGCCATCGGTTTGCTGTGGTGGCTGCTGAACGTCATGTCGGGAAGCTTCCCGTGATCGGTGGCCGACAGCGCAAGATCGCAAGCGATGACAACAGATGCGGCAGCAACCTTCGCCCGGTCAATTCGGTCAGCTCGGCATCGAAGCCCCGCTCCACCTGCTTCTGTGCGCCGTTGTGCAGATCGACCTCGGTCAGCGCCACGGCCTGGGCCGGCTCAAGCGCGAAAGCGTTGCAGCCCGGCCAGGTCGAGCACGCGCACCGCGCCGTACTTGACGGTCAAAAGCCCCGCCTCTTCCATCAGGCGAAGCGCTCGATTGACCCGCTGGCGTGGCACGCCCGAGAGATAGCCGAGCTCCTGTTGCGTGAGCTCCAGTCGCTCACCGACATTGGGATAAAGCACCGGGTTGAAGAGCCAGGCCAGGCAGCGTGCCACGCGCGTCTCGGCCGCCTCCAGCCGCTCGGCCTCGATGACGGCGAGGAACTGGGCCAAGCGTTCGTTCAGCTGCCCGATGACGAATCGGTTGAACGCCGGGCTGGTTTCGAGCAACCAAAGAAAGGTGGTGCGCGGCACCAGTGCGATGTGGGTGTCGCGCATCGCCACGCCGTCGAAGTCCCAGGTCGCCGAGCGCAGTACCGGCCCTTCGCCAAACCAGGCGCCAGCGGTGAGCCCGGTCAGGGTCGAGGTCCGCCCATCGGGCGAGACCACGCTCATCTTGATCATCCCGTCGATGACGCCCT
>JBBQKT010000352.1:0-3703 GCA_038327205.1 Burkholderiales bacterium
GTCGGCCATGCCCCGCTCGCCCATCACCATGTAGTCCGGGATCAGCTGGGTGATCTGCTTGGCGATGCCCTTGTGATCGACGCCAATCATGGTCGGCACATCGTGCCCCATCGCGTTCATCGTGTGATGGCTCTTGTGGCAATGGAAGGCCCAGTCGCCTTCTTCGTCGGCCAGGAACTCGACTTGCCGCATCTGCCCCACCGCCACGTCGGCCGTTACCTCGGGCCAGCGCGCGCCCTTCGGGGTGGGCCCGCCGTCGGTGCCGGTCACAAAGAACTCATGGCCGTGGATATGGATCGGGTGGTTGGTCATCGACAGGTTGCCGACACGGATGCGCACCTTGTCACCTTTGCGCACCACCAGCGGATCAATGCCGGGGAACACGCGGCTGTTCCAGGTCCACAGGTTGAAGTTCAGCATCGTCATGATCTTGGGCGTGTAGGCGCCGGGATCAATGTCGTAGCCATTCAGCAGGAAGACAAAGTCGCGATCCACCGCCTCGATCAAGGGATTTTTCGCCTTGGGGTGGGTGATCCAGGAGCCCATCATCCCCATTGCCATCTGCGTCATTTCGTCCGCATGCGGGTGGTACATAAAGGTGCCCGGCCGCCGTGCGACGAACTCGTAGACGAAGGTCTTGCCGGGCTGAATGGACTTCTGCGTCAGGCCCGACACGCCGTCCATGCCGTTCGGCAGGCGCTGGCCATGCCAGTGCACGCTGGTGTGCTCGGGCAGTCGGTTGGTGACGAACACGCGCACCCGGTCTCCCTCCACCACCTCGATCGTCGGTCCGGGGCTTTGGCCGTTATAGCCCCACAAATGGGCCTTGAAACCGGGCGCCATCTCGCGCACCACCGGTTCGGCCACCAGGTGAAATTCCTTCACACCGTGGTTCATGCGCCAGGGCAGGGTCCAGCCATTCAGCGTGACAACCGGGTTGTAGGGCCGGCCGCTGTTGGGCACCAGTGGCGGCATGGTGTCGGGCTTGGTCTGCGTCACCAGTTCGGGCAGGGCAGCCATCGCCACCTTGCTGACGGCGGTGGCGGTCACTGCGGCGGTGATGACGCCCACACTGGCACCAGCTCCGCCTAAAAAATTGCGTCGGGAAACCATGGTCATTCCTTCAGATTCAGTGGGTCGGGGCGCCGCTGTCGGCCGCCATCGTGGGGCCGGCGGGCGCCGACAGGCTGGGCTTGCCGATGAGCGCCATGTCGAGGTCGGCCTGTGCGATCCAGAAGTCGCGCAGCGCGTCGATATAGCCCTGCACGCTGCCGATCTGCGAGCGCGCATCGGCCAGCAGTTCGAACACGCCGATCAACATGCCGTTGTAGCGCAGCTGGTTTTCTTCCGAGATGCGTTTCTTCAGAGGCACGATCTCGTCGCGGTAGTGCCGTGCGATCTCGAAGCTGCTGCGGTAGCTTTGGTAGGCCTGGCGAACCTCGGAGCGGGCGTTGATCGCCGTCTCTGCCGTGCGGTTGACGGACTGCATATAGATCGCCTCGGCCTTGGCAACCCTGGCCGTTCCCCAGTCGAAGATCGGCAGCTCCAGGCTGATCGTGTAGCCCCGCTGCACCGGCAGATCCGTCGACGAATTGCGCTCTGCGCCGACTTCCAACACATTGATGAAGCGGGTCGCCTTCGTCAACCCGAGGTTCTTGGCCAACTGTTCGCTGCTGAGCTTGGCCGCCTGCACATCCATGCGCTGGGACATCGCCGTCTGCTCGACCTCGGGCATTTCGTTCGCCGCCTTGGGCAGGTCGGGCAAACGCTCGGGCAGCTTGAACTGCGCCTGCGCGCCCCACAGCCCGAGCAGCCGGGTCAGCTGCTCACGGCTCGCGCCCTGCAGCTGCTCCGCACGGGCAAGGCTCAAGGCCGCGTCGGCATAGAAGCTCTGCTCCTGGGCCTGTTGCAGCTTGTTCCAGTTGCCGACCTGGGTCTGCCGGCGGGCCAGTTCGGCGCCCGCCCCGGCCGCCGTTTGAACCTGCATCGCGTAGCGCACCGTCTCATCGGCGGCGAGCGCGGTGTAGTAGGCCTTGCGGGTCTCGGCGGCCAGCGACAACACTTTCATCGTCACCGCGCCGCGCGTCAGTGCCAGGCGACGCGATTCGATCTGCTGCGCCATCGGCAGGGTCAGCAGCCGCACCAGGTTGAAATGGATGCCCCGGTCAATCTCGACCTCCGATCCCTGCCGCAGCCGGCCAAAGCTGAAGCCCGGGTTCGGCAGCCGACCGGCTTGCACCATCTCAGCCTCGGAGATACCGAGTTCGAAGAACGCGGCCTGCAGGCCCTTGTTGTTGAGCAGCGCCAGCTGCACGGCGTCTTCGGCCGACAGCGGCTTGCTCAGCAGTTCGGTGATGCGGCGGTCAACGGCGTCTTGGTCGGCGTCGGACTTGACCCAGGTCAAGTCTTTGCCGAGCCTGTCCCTGGCGGACTGTTCGACGGGGCCGAAGCCGCCGTCAGGGCTGAAGCTCGCGCAGCCGCTCAGCGTGACCGCTGCAAGCACGGCGGTCACCAGCCGCTTGCGGGCATGGAAGGGTGAGGGAGTTTTCATCATCTTCATCTCACTTCATCCCGTGGCCAG
Source organism: Burkholderiales bacterium (assembly GCA_038327205.1). Taxonomy (GTDB): domain Bacteria; phylum Pseudomonadota; class Gammaproteobacteria; order Burkholderiales; family Burkholderiaceae_C; genus Paucibacter_A. The sequence continues at coordinate 2,582 of JBBQKT010000352.1, forward strand.
CGTGGCCCGGCATGGCCGGTTTGGCGCTTGCTGCAGGCTGTGACGCCGAGGGCGCCGAGGGTGCCGCGGGCGATGCCGGTTCACTGGCCTCGCGGGCATAGGCCCGCCAGCCGCCGCGTTGGCGCACCAGGTCGTTGGTCTCGCGCCAGGGCGCTACATCCGGCTCGGTGAAGCGCTGGTAGCGGGCCAGCGACAACGGGTAAACCAAGGTCGGCGTCGCCGCCCTGGGGTCGGTCGGGTCGGCGCGCTTGGCAACGGGCGTGTCAGCAGCCGGAGTGGGCGGCTGAGTCTGGGCCTGCGCCGGCGTTAGCACCAGCGTGGCAAGCAGCACCGAAAGCGGCAGCACAGCTGCCTTGGAGTAGCAAAACATGGCAATCCTCGCCTCGAACGCCGGTGATTTGCGTCACCCGCGAACGATTCAGAAAAACGGTGAATCAGAAGGCACGCGCCATGTCCAAGACACAGGGCCCGGTCACGCAAGAAGCGTGAGCAGCCAGGCGCGTGCAGCGCCCGTTAAGCGAGGTGAAGCCGGGGTGGCCGGTCGGGCCCGTCGGTGAAGAAACCGATCTGCGTGGTCAGCTCGACCACCGCGAGCACATGGCTCGGCGCAGGTGCCGTGAAAGCGAGGGTGCTTGCCGGCAAGACGGCGAACATGCAGCAAGCCGCGCAGGAACTGCACTTGCCCGCCACTTTTGCTTTGACTTCGGCGTGCGTCGTTGGCGGGGGGCTGAATGCTGAGCGGCTGTCGGTGGGCGCAGCCTGAGCGACAGGGCCGCCATGATGATGGCTGCCATGGTCGTGCACTGCTTGTTCCGCTTGCACCGCCGCGTGATGGCCGGCCCCGCACAGCAACATCGTCGATGCAGCGAAGCCTTGCACGGGAAGTGCAAGCACCAGCAGCCACATGACAAAGGAGCGTACCCAGCGATTCATAGACTCAGTTTAGCCCGAGACGCTGCGGCCGACGGTGGCCCAGCGCACCGATGCGGCGGCGCGCAGGCGCCTATGGTCGGATACGCTTGGCAGGTGCCTTCAATCCCCCCGCGTGCGAGCCAGCCCCACCATGAACATCCTGATAACCCTGACCTCCCACGCCAAGCTCGACGACACCGGGCCCAAGAC
>JBBQKT010000353.1:0-3675 GCA_038327205.1 Burkholderiales bacterium
GACAACCCCCCGGCGCTTTGCGCCGACCCCCCAGGGGGGTGCTCGGCCGCCTTGGGGCGGCCCGGCGCCGACCGAGCAATGCACGCTGACCTGACCTCCGATGCTCATTTACCTGCTCAAGCGCCTGCTCTACGCCCTGCCCATCGCGCTGGGCGTCAGCCTGGTGTCCTTCACCCTGGTCTACCTGGCGCCCGGTGACCCGCTCAACGCAATTGCACCGGCCGATGCGCCGGCCGATGTGATCGAGGCGCTGAAAGCCGCCTACGGGCTCGATAAACCGATGCCGGTGCGCTACGCGCTGTGGCTGGGGCGGGCGCTGCAGGGCGACCTGGGCACCTCGATCGCCACCGGCCGGGCGGTGGCGGGCGAGGTGCTCAGCGCCGCGTCCAACACCCTCGTGCTGGCGGGGGTGGCCGCCGCTGTGGGCGTGGGCCTGGGCTGCGTGCTGGGCGGGTTGGCGGGCTACCGAGTCGGCAGTTGGGTGGACCGCGTTGCCAGCTTCATCTCGGTGATCGGGGTCAGCGTGCCGCATTACTGGCTGGGCCTGGTGCTGACCATCGTGTTCTCGGTCACCCTGGGCTGGTTGCCGGCGATGGGCGCCGGGCCGGGTGGATCAGGCGAATGGCTGTGGGACTGGGAACATCTGCGCCATCTGACCCTGCCCGCCGCGACCCTGTGCGTGATCCCGATGGGCATCGTCACCCGCACGGTAAGGGCGCTGGTGGCCGAGACCTTGAACCAGGAATTCGTCATTGCGCTGCGGGCACGCGGTCTCTCGGGCCCGGCGATCTTCCGCCATGTGGCCAAGAACGCCGCGCCGACCGTGCTGGCCGTCGCTGGCCTGCAGGTCGGCTATCTGATGGGCGGCTCCATCCTGGTGGAAACCGTGTTCGCCTGGCCGGGCACCGGCTTTTTGCTCAACACCGCCATCTTCCAGCGCGACATCCCGCTGCTGCAAGGGATCATCTTGGTGCTGTGCCTGTTCTTCGTCGCGCTGAACCTGTTGGTGGACATCGCGCAGCCGCTGGTTGACCCACGGATGGGGCGGGCATGAGCGCCGCTGCTGTTTTGGTCGCTCCACCGCCGGCGCGCAGCCGCAGCTACTGGGCCGTCGTTGGCCGCCAGGTCTTGCGTGATCCGGTGACGATGGCGAGTGCCGCCGTCCTGCTGCTCATCATCGGCGCCGCAGTGTTTGCCCCCTGGCTGGCCCCGGCCGACCCCTACAAGGCCAGCATGCTGCGCCGCCTGTTGCCGATCGGCAGCGAAGGCTATCTGCTGGGCACCGATGAGCTGGGCCGCGACATGATTTCGCGCCTGATGTACGGCGGCCGGCTGTCGCTGTTGATGGGCGTACTGCCGGTGTTGATCGCCTTTGTCATCGGCACCTCGGTCGGCCTCGTCGCCGGCTATGTGGGTGGCAAAGTGAACATGGTCATCATGCGCACGCTCGATGTGTTCTACGCCTTTCCGTCGGTGCTGCTGGCCGTGGCGATCTCGGGCGCGCTGGGGCCGGGCATGAGCAACAGCCTGATCGCGCTGACCCTGGTCTTCGTGCCGCAAGTGGTGCGGGTGGCCGAAAGCGTGACGACGCAAGTCCGCAAGCTCGATTACATCGACGCCGCGCGCATGAGCGGCGCTGGGCCGCTGTCCATCATCCGCGTCCATGTGCTGGGCAATGTGCTGGGGCCGGTGTTCGTCTATGCCACCGGCCTGATCAGCGTCAGCATGATTCTGGCCTCGGGCCTGTCGTTTCTGGGCCTGGGCGTGAAGCCGCCGGAGGCCGAATGGGGGCTGATGTTGAACACCTTGCGCTCGGCCATTTATCTGAATCCCTGGGTCGCCGCCCTGCCCGGCGCGATGATTTTTATGACCTCGATTGCCTTCAATTTGCTGGCCGACGGCGTGCGTTCGGCGATGGAGCTGCGGCGATGAGCACAGCTGTGGATAGAGGCGGCCCAGCGCAGCCGCTGCTGCTGGTGCGCGATCTGCGCAAGTACTTCAAGGTGCGCGGCACGCTGTTCGAGCGTGAAAAGCGCCAGGTGCGCGCGGTCGATGGCGTGAGCTTCAATGTGGCCAAGGGCGAGACCTTGGGCATCGTCGGTGAATCGGGCTGCGGCAAATCGACCACCGCCCGCTTGATCGCCCGGCTGATGCCACCGGACAGCGGCGAGCTGGTGTTCGACGGCGACGGCGTGGGTGAGTTCGGCGGCATGGCGCTGAAGGACTTCCGGCGCAATCTGCAGATGGTGTTTCAAGACTCGTTCGCCTCGCTGAACCCGCGGCTGACGATGCTGGAAACGGTCGCCTACGGCCCGCAAGTTCATGGCGTGCCGAAGGCCGAAGCCCAAGCCCGTGCGGAGGCCCTGCTGGCCCGTGTCGGCCTGGCGCCCGAGCACTTCGGCAACCGCTATCCGCATGAGCTGTCGGGCGGCCAGCGGCAGCGCGTCAACATCGCCCGCGCACTCGCCTTTGTGCCGCGCCTGCTGATCCTCGACGAGGCGGTGGCCGCACTGGACAAATCGGTGCAGGCCCAGGTGCTGAACCTGCTGCAGGAACTGAAGGCGGAGCGCAACCTAACCTACGTCTTCATCTCACACGATCTGCATGTCGTCCATTACCTGGCCGACCGGGTGATGGTCATGTACTTGGGGCAGGTGGTCGAGATCGGCCCGGTCAAGCAACTCTACGAAGCGCCGCGCCACCCGTACACCCGGGCCCTGCTGTCGGCGGTGCCCTCGATGGACCCGGACCACCGCACCGAGCGCTCGCCGCTGTCCGGCGACCCACCGAACCCGATCAACCCACCAAGCGGATGTCGGTTTCGGGATCGCTGCCCGCAGGCCCATGCCCGCTGTGCGGTGGAGATGCCGCTGCTGCGCGAAACGACGGGCGGCCACTTCGCCGCCTGCCACTTGGATGCATTGCCATGAGCGCCGTGCCGCCCCTTCTTTCCGTCCGCAATCTGGGCGTGCAATTCACCGGCGAGCGCACGGCGCAGGCCCTGAGCGATCTCAGCTTCGACGTCGCGCCGGGCGAAGTGCTGGGCCTGCTGGGTGAATCGGGCTCGGGCAAGAGCGTCACTCTGCGCACTCTGTTGCGCCTGCATGCCCCGCGCAGCAGCCGCATCAGCGGCCAGATCACCGTTGATGGCCAGGACGTGTTGGCGCTGAAAGGCCGCGCGCTGCAGCAGTACCGGGGCGGCATCGTGTCGATGGTGTTCCAGGAGCCGGGCCTGGCGTTCGACCCGGTCTACACCATCGGGCAGCAGATCGCCGAGGCGGTGCGAGCCCACGAGGCCATCGACGCGGCGGGTGCCCGCCAGCGCGCCTTGCAGATGCTGGAGCGGGTGCAGATTCCGCAGGCCAGGCGCCGGCTCGATGCCTATCCGCATGAGCTGTCCGGCGGCATGAAGCAGCGGGCGATGATCGCGCTGGCCCTGGCCTGCGGGCCCAAGCTGTTGCTGGCCGATGAGCCGACCACAGCGCTCGATGCGACGGTGCAGATTCAGATCCTCTTGCTGCTGCGCGAGCTGCAACGCGAGACCGGCATGTCGGTGATCTTCGTCACCCACGACATCGGCGCGGCGGTCGAGGTGGCGGACCGCATTGCGGTGATGTATGCCGGCCGCATCGTCGAAGAGGCGGCGGTCAGCGCAATCGTCCGCACGCCCCGCCA
>JBBQKT010000354.1:0-3665 GCA_038327205.1 Burkholderiales bacterium
GCGCAACATGTGTCGCTGCAGGGGCCGTGGCGTGTGGCCGAGGCGCTGCCCTGGCGCGGCGCCGACGCCAAGATTCGTTGGCGGCCCCGCTTGAATCACGAACGGGCACGCCGGCTACCCGCTTGCGCCGTGCTCCACCGCAGCGTGGTGTTGCGGACGCTGCAGCCTGTGGCAGCACTTGCCAAGAAGCAGCCGGCCATCAACCAGCCCTACCGGGCGACCCAACTGCCCGCCTTGTCTGCCGATGATCGTCAGAAACTGGCGGCCGACCAACCGTTGCTGATCGCTGGCACCGGCGCCGCACCGGCGCGCCTGCTGCTGCCGCTTGACACTGCAGCACAGCGCCGCGACCACTGGGCCGGCGAAATCCTGATGCTGGCGCTGAGCGAGCGGGACTACCTGTTCCTGGCGCCCACATGGCGCGAGGATCACGACGATGTCGTCCATCGCCTGGCTCAACGCTGCACCCGGGCGCTGGAGGAGACCCTGCCCAGGCAGTCCGACCTGCCAAAGATGGATGCCTTTCACGCGTCAGCGCAGGCCGTACTTGATGCCTTTGCGCCGCCAGCGGGTGCTGCGCAGCCGGCTGACCTGAGGGCATCGGTGGGTCAGCTGACGACGCTGATGAACGCCAAAAGCCTGGACCCCGCCCAGCGCTTGGCCATGGCCCACGCCTGCGGTGCCCTGATCGAAGCCTTGGTCACCGTGGCGGCACGGTCGCCTCGCCGCCTTTCTTGCGTGACGGCGTGACAACGTGACGGCATGACGGCCCCCAAGGGGCAGCGCGCTTTCAGGCGCCTGATTCTTGGTGGTGCAACAGGCCACGGCCGCAAGGCGGCGCACCCGCGCAGCGCAGGCTGTGCCCGCCAATTCCTGCGCCAGCACTTGCCACGCTATGCCCGGCCGGGCGCCGGCGCGCCAAGGCACTCGACGGGGGTCGGGCGGTCAAGGCGATTCGGTTCGGCTTGCCGACGTGTGATGCGGCGCGAGGCTATGCGTCGCCCGGCCCAAGCTCCGCACCGCCGATGGCCGCCCGCATCAGCGCCACGAAGCGCAGCAACCTCGACGGATAAAACGCGGCGTACGGGTAGGCGATGTGGATCGGCAGCGGCGCAGCCTGCCACTGCGGTGTCAGGCGCAACAAGCGGCCCTGTGCAATGTCATCGGCAACCAGCCAGGCCGAGCCGACACAGGCACCCAGGCCCAGCAAGGCAGCGTTCCGCAGCGCATAGAGGCTGTCCGTGCTGACGCGCGGGCGGATGGCGATGCGGCGGGTTTCCCCGGTCTGCGCATGGGTCAGCACCACCTCGTTGCGGTAATAGGTGCGCAGCGCCAACCAGGGCAGTGCGGCCAGCTCATCGGCATGCGCGGGCAGGGCCCCGGTGCCGATGACCGAGGGCGCGGCCACGACGATGCGCGGCACTTCGGACAGCTTGATCGCCACCAAGGCCGGGTCGGTCGGGGCGCCGACCTGGATGGCGCAATCGATGCCGGCAGCGATGAAGTCCTTCACCTCGTCCTGCAACAGCCATTCGACCGACACACGCGGGTTTTCGCGCAGGAATTCGGCCAGCGGACGGACGAAGCGCTCCTGACCAAAGGCATGGGGCACGGCCACGCGCAGCAGTCCCTCGGGCTCGGCCTGCGCGCCGCGCAGATCGGCCTCGAACGCGGCCCAGTCGGCCAGCAAGACCTTGGCGCGGACAAAGCAGCGCTCGCCGTCCACGGTCAGCCGCATCTGATGGGTGGACCGCTGAATCAGGCGCACGCCGAGCGAGCTTTCCAGCGCCTGCAAGCGGCGGCTGACGGTGGGTTGCGTGGTTCCAAGCTGCGCTGCGGCGGCCGACAGGCTGCCGGCCTCGACGATGCGAACGAAGGTGTCCATCAGCTGTAAACGGTCAACGATGGCAGGGCTTTGCATGCGGCCAGCGTATAACAAATCTACGCTCCAAGGCACTACCGGTCTCGCTGCTAGGCCTTCACACTCCAACCCAAGCTTTCAAATACGGGTTATCACCATATTAATCATGCAAAAAGCGGATACCGCCGCAGCCCTGCCCTTGTCGCTGGTCCTGCTGCTCGCCAGCGCTGCCGGCCTGGCCGTCGCCTCGCTCTATTACAGCCAGCCGATGCTGGGCGTGCTGGGCGCGGACATTGGTGCGGCACCCCGCGAGCTGGGCTTCATTCCGACCCTGACGCAGCTGGGCTATGCGTTGGGCATCCTGTTGCTGGCCCCGCTGGGCGACCGCTTTGACCGGCGGCGCATCATCGTGATCAAGGCGGCGGTGCTGATGTTGGCCCTGCTGCTGGCGGCCATGGCGCCGTCCATTGGCGCGCTGCTGGCGGCCAGCCTGGCCATCGGCATCGCCGCGACGATGGCGCAGGACATCGTGCCCGCCGCCGCCACGCTCGCCCCTGACGCGCAGCGCGGCAAGGTGGTGGGCATGGTGATGACCGGGCTGCTGCTGGGCATCTTGCTGTCGCGCGTGGTCAGCGGCTTTGTGGCGGAACACTTTGGCTGGCGGGCGATGTTCTTTGCGGCGGCGGCCAGCATCGCGCTGATCGGCGTGGCGGCCTGGCGCGGGCTGCCCAAGTTCAAGCCGACCACGACCTTGGCCTACGGTGCGCTGCTGGGTTCGTTGGCGGCGCTGTGGCGCAAGCATGGGGCGCTGCGGCGGGCTGCCCTGTCGCAAGGCCTGCTGTCGGTGGGTTTCAGCGCGTTTTGGTCGACCCTGGCGGTGATGTTGCATGGCGCGCCATTTCATCTGGGCGCAGCGGCGGCGGGCGCGTTCGGCCTGGCCGGTGCGGCCGGCGCCTTGGCCGCACCGCTGGCCGGCCGGCTGGCGGACAGGCGCGGGCCGGAACTGGTGACGCGCATCGGTGCCGCCCTGGTGGCGCTGTCGTTCGCGCTGATGTGCCTGGCCCCGCTGCTCGGCACGCAGGGGCAGCTGTGGCTGCTGGCGATCGGCGCGGTCGGCTTCGATCTGGGTGTGCAGGCCGCCTTGATCGCGCACCAGACCATCGTTTACAGCATCGACCCCGGCGCGCGCAGCCGCCTGAACGCGGTGCTGTTCGTGGGCATGTTCGTCGGCATGGCCCTCGGCGCGGCGCTGGGCAGCCTGCTGCTGGCGCAATGGGGCTGGATCGCGGTGACAGCCCTGGGCACGGCGACGGCGCTTGGCGCGCTCGCTGTGCGTGGGCTGGGACTGCGCTCAGAAATTCGCGTTCACGGACACGCGCACTGACCGCGATTCAATCGGATGGAAATGGATATCGTCCACCCCCGCCGCTGGCTCGCCGGGCAGGCGCGAGCCATAGTAGTAGTCGATGGCGGACGCCTGGCGCTTGGTCAGGTTGAAGACCTCCAGCTCCAGCTTCAGCTTGGGGCTGATCTTGTAGCCGACGCGGCCGTTCAGCGTTGCCGTGGCCTGGGAGCGCACCGAGTTGTCTTCCAGCAGCGGGCGGGGGCCGAAGTAACGGAGCTGCAGCGCGCCGAACCAGGGGCCAAGGTTATCGACTGCCAGCGCGAGCGACGCCACGCCTTCGACGGCACCGGGGATACGTGCGCCCTCGGGGGCGAAATCCTTGAAGCGGGCGCGGGCGAAGGCGATGTCGGCATCCACGGTCAACCAGTCGTCGAGCTTGTAGAAGTTGGCCAGCTCAAA
>JBBQKT010000355.1:0-3661 GCA_038327205.1 Burkholderiales bacterium
TCCACCGAGCGCGCCAAGCGCGCCAATGAAGACGGCAGCTTCGCCTGGGAAATGGCCCCGGTGACGGTGGCTGGTCGGGCGGGCGATACGGTGTTCAGCCGCGACGAGCAGCCCTTTAAGGCCAAGCTCGACAAGATCGCCGGCCTCAAGCCGGCGTTCAAGAAAGACGGCACGATCACCGCCGCCACGTCCTCTTCGATCTCCGACGGCGCGGCCGCCTTGGTGCTGATGCGCGAGAGCACCGCCGCCAAGATGGGCGTCACGCCGATTGCCCGCATCGTTGGCACGGCGGTTCACGCCAATGCGCCGGAGTGGTTCACCACCGCCCCGGTCGGCGCGATCAACAAGCTGCTGGCCAAGAACGGCTGGGATGCCAAGAGCGTTGATCTGTGGGAGGTCAACGAAGCCTTTGCCGCCGTCACGATGGCGGCGATGGCCGAGTTCAAGCTGCCGCACGAGATCGTCAACGTCAACGGCGGCGCGGTCGCGCTGGGCCACCCGATCGGCGCGTCCGGCGCCCGCATCATCGTCACCCTGCTCGGCGCGCTGAAGCATCGTGGCCTGAAGCGCGGCGTGGCTGCGCTGTGCATCGGCGGCGGCGAGGCGACGGCGATGGGCGTGGAGCTGATCTGATGGGCAGCAGCGTCCTGATCATTGGTGCGTCGCGTGGCCTGGGCCTGGAGTTCGTCCGCCAATACCGGGCGGCCGGGGCGCAGGTGGTGGCCACCGCGCGCCATGACGAGGGCCTGGCTGCCTTGCGTACGCTGGGTGCCACGGCGATCAAGCTCGATGTCACCGACATGGCCAGCGCCTCCGGCCTGGCTTGGCAGATCGACGGCCATCAGTTCGACGAGGTGGTCTTTGTTGCCGGGGTTTACGGGCCGCACACCAGCGGGCTGGAAACACCGACCGAGGCCGACTTCAACGCGGTGATGCATGCCAATGTGCTGGGCCCGATGCGGGTGCTGCCGCAGATTCAAGACGCCCTCGCCCCCGGCGCCAAGCTGGCCATTCTGTCGTCCCGCATGGGCTCCATCGGCCTGCGCACCAGCACTGTCGGGTGGCTCTACCGGGCGTCCAAGGCGGCGGTCAATTCGGTGCTGAAAGACGTCTCCATTGCGCTGGCCGACCGCGCCATCTGCATCAGCTTCCATCCCGGCTGGGTGCGCACGGACATGGGCGGCGACGGCGCCGACATCGACGCCGCCACCAGCGTGGCGGGGATGCGGGCGGTGTTGGCGGGCTTGAAGCCGGGCGACAACGGCAGCTTCTTCAATTACGACGGCCAAGCGCTGGCCTGGTAGCTTCGCTATCCTCGCCGCAGGTTTCGACAGTGGAGCCTCGGGGAGACAACGACGATGTTGAAGAAACTTGCCATCCGGACGCTGAAAGGCCTGGCATGGCTTGCGCTGGCCATCTTGCTGCTGGCGCTGGCCTGGCTGGCCAGCAACAACCGCTGGGTCGATGCGCGCAGCGATGCGGTGCCGGCAGCGCTGCAACGGCCGGCGGCCATCTTGCCGGACGAGCGCAACGGCTTTTTCGCGCTGATTGGCATGGATGCGCCGGAAGGGGCAGACCCCGCGCAGGTCGGTCGGCTGCGCTGGGCTTCAGACAAGCTGAATCAGCCGGAGTCGGACCGCCTGCGCTGGCCGCAGCCCCAGCCCGGTGATGCCGCTTCGTCCTGGAACTGCCGTTCGAGGGATGAGGATTGCACGGCCCGTTGGCGGGAACATTCGCAGGCCCTGCGGGCCTTGATCAATCAACACGCGACGCTTGGGCACCGCTGTGAAGCGTTGGCAGCGCCGGGCTTTGTCATGGACGAGTTGCTGCGCGAGCCTTTGGCCGAGATCAAGGAGCCGAGCGATCAATATGCGGCGAGGATCATTCCGCAGCTGACGGGAATCGGCCAATGCGCGCGCTGGTTGCGGCTCCAGGCGGTGCTGGCGCAGCAGCGCGGCGACCCGACCGCGCTGGGGGTTGCCCTGCAACGCAGCCAGACCTTGGTGAACGGGCTGCTGGTGGGCTCACGCAGCTTGACCGGCAGCGCGATTGCCTGGCGACTTGCCGAGGATCACTGGCGGATGATGGTGGCCCTGGCGGCCCGCGAGCCCGCCCTGACGGCTGAGCTGATTCGTCTGGCCGAGCCGCTGCCGCCGGAGGCGACGGATGCCTCTCGCTGGATCGTCTCTGAGGCTTTTTCAGTTCGGCAGGTCGTTGGGGAACTGGCGCTCAACTGCAGGGAAGGGGGCCTTTCCTTTTCATCTTTGAGCTGGATGGATCGACACCTGAACTGCGTCGGAATCATGCCCAGGGCCAACCAGCAGCTTTTAGACCAGCAGTGGCTGCGGACCCTGGAAGTGGCGCGTGCTGGCCCTTTGGCGGCGCTGGCCTGGCAGCCGGAGCCGCAGCAGAAATGGCTCTTTGGCTTTGCTTGGTACAACACGATCGGTCATATCCTGATGGACGTCGCCCAGCCGGGCTACACCGATTACTTCCGGCGCCAGGCCGACCTGCTGCTGCATCACCAAGCGGCGCTGCTGGCCCTGCAGGCCGCCGCGCAATTGCCCGACCAACGTGCTGCCTGGCTGGCTCAACAACCGATGGACCAAATGCTGCGCGCACGCATCCTGCTGGATGGCACGCAGCAAATCGTTGTCAGTCCCTGGTCCAAGCAGGATCCTGCGGCCAAGCCAACGGTCTATCCCATTGCGCAGGTGCAAGATTCCTGATCGATGGGTGTCCTTTCGACGATGACGAAAAGCACTTGGGGCGCTGACTGATGCATGATGCGTTAACATCACGCATCAAATTGAAGGGCTTCCATGCGTACCACACTTGATATTGCCGACGACGTTCTAATGGCTGCCAAAGAAGCGGCGCGGCGTGACAAGACCAGTGTCGGTGCCGTCATCAGCGACTTGGCGAGGCGCACGCTGCTGCGACCCCAGGATGCCGCCGCTTCGCGCCGCAAGCCGCCCGAGAATCCATTGCACAGGCTGGGCATCCACCCGCTCCCCAAACGCGGCGGTGTGGTCACCAATGAACTGATCAACCAGCTGCGTGACGATGGCATCTACTGAGGTCACTCGGGTTCCTGCCCTGTTTGATGTGAATGTGCTGATTGCTCTACATGACGGCCAACATGTTCACCACCAAGTCGCCGTCGATTGGTTGCTTGCCAACGCCGACCAAGGCTGGTCCAGTTGCCCGCTGACCCAGAACGGCTGCGTGCGCATCATGAGCCAGCCCAATTACCCCAACCCGATGGTGTTGGTTGACGCGCTCGACATGCTTGATTCTTCATGTGCCGACGCAAGCCACAGTTTCTGGAGTGACGACATCAGCCTGCTGGATGCCAGCCGCCTGAACCGCCAGCGAATGCATGGCTTTCGTCAGTTGACGGATGTCTACTTGTTGGCACTGGCGGTCAAGCATGGCGGTCGCTTCGTGACCTTCGATGCCAAGGTGCCGCTCAGCGCGGTGCGCGGGGCAAAACCAGAACACATGGTGGTGCTGTGAGCCCTGCCCAAGCCAACGCCTTTTTCACCCGCTACTGCGACGCCTTCAATGCCAGCGACGGTGAGGCCGTGGCCCAGCTCTGGCACAGGCCCAGCAGCCTCAGCGACAGCCGCGACGGCTTTGCGCGCGTGACCTGCTGGAC
>JBBQKT010000356.1:0-3650 GCA_038327205.1 Burkholderiales bacterium
ATCGCCCAGGTCGGTCAGCAGGCCCTCGGGCGTCACATCGAACAGCGGGTGCGTGCCGTCGCACAGCATGTGGCTGGCCTGCCGGATGGCGCGCGGACCGAAGCGTGCGCCGGGCCGGTTCGTCACGCAGCCGTCCCAGGCAACACCAGCCACCGCAAAGGGCTGGCTGTCGTCGCCCCGGGGGGCTTTCATGAAGGCCGTGTCGGAGAGAAACGCGAACTGGGTCATGGGCAGGAAGACGGCGCAGCGTCAGAACTTGTAGCGGGCTTCCACATAGTACTGACGGCCGCTCACATCGAGCTTCTGCTGCTCTTCTTCGCTGTAGCGGTACTGCGCCCGGGTCGGGTTGGTCAGGTTGGTCGCGTTGAAGGACAGCTGCAGCTGCTTGCTGACGTCGTAGTTCATGCTGAACGCCAGGTTGGACACCGGCGCGGCCACCGTCGGCGCGGTGGGCATCAGCACGCCGTTGATGGTCGACAAGCCCTGGCTGTTGGCGGTCGGGGCCGGGGCGGTGGTGCTGGAGATGTACTTGCCGCGGTAGTTGTAGACCAGCCGGGCGCTGAACACATCGTTCTCGAAGTAGCCGCCGATATTGGCTGCCGTCTTCGAGGCGCCGACCATCGGCCGGCCGTCATCGACCTTGGTGTCGGTGCTGCTGAAGTTGGTCTGGATGCCGAAGCCCGCGCCGATGGGCTGCTCGTAGGCCAGCTCAATGCCGCGGATGCGCGCACCCTGTTGCGAGGAGGTGTTGATGAAATAGGTTTTCACCGAGTTGGTGATCGGGTCGACCAGGTCGACGGTGGCGTTGTCCTGCTTGACCGAGCCGGTCTTGGGGTAGCCCTTGATGCGCGAATCAAACAGACTGATCGACACCAGCGAGCGGCGGGCAAAGTACCAGGCCACGGACACATCGGCATTGGTCGACACCATCGGTGCCAGGCTCGGGTTCGGTCCGGTCACCGTGCAGCCGGAAGCGTTGCAGGTCTGACCGCTGAAGCCAACGCCATAAACGTTGTAGTTCTGCCGGCCGAGGGTCTGGCTGGCACCGAAGCGGCCGATCAGCTTGTCGGTCAGTTCCAGGCGCAGGTTCAAGCTGGGCAGCAAATGGGTGAAGGTCCGGTCGGTCGGCACCTTGTAATAGACCGTGCCGCCCAGCGGGTTGAAGGCCACGCCGTCGTAATAGGTGCTGCCGTCGCCGGCGGTGTTGATCGCGCCGGGGAAGGCTGCACAGGCGGTGGCAGGCTTGCCCGGCTCGATCTTGGGGCAGATGCTGGTGGCCACAGGGGTGACGATCTGCGCGTTGATCTGGGTCTGCACCAGGCGCGCACCGATGTTGCCGGACCAGGCGTTGTTCTTGCCCTCGAAGTTCTGCATCGCGTAGACGGCGGTCTGGCGCTCGCGCATGTCGATCTCGCCGGCCACCCGGCGCTCGAACTCCGGCGTCGTGGCCTTGAACTGCGAGGTCAGGAAGTCATGGATCACGCCGCTCGGGAAGTAGAAGCCGCTGCGGTCCCAGCTGCCGCCGCCCAGATCGGCACCGAAGTTGCCGGGGTAGCTGACGGCCTGGCTGGCATCCGGCCCGGTGATGGCGGCTGCCTTGAAGGTCGGCGCCCAACGGGCCAGCTGGCGCGTGTGGTCGGCGTAGCGGCCGCCGAAGTCCAGGCTGGTGAAGATGTCGAAGTCCTGCGTCAGCTCGGCGTCGAGGGCGACGCTGTGCTCCTTGTCGGTGGTCTTGACGCTGGATGCGCCACGGCTGACCAGCTTGTAGCCGCTGCCGTCGGCGTTCAGCACCGGCGTGTTGGGGCCCGCGCCGAAATAGCTGTTGCTCGGCGCGTTTTGCACGCCGTTGAGCGCGTAGCTGACGCCGGTGCCGTAGCGGGCATAGGTCAGGCCTTGGTCGAGCGCCGTCGTGCCGACACCGCGCGTGGTGCTGACCAAGCCCTTGACGACCAGGTCCTTGCCCAGCTTCCACTTCATGTCGAAGTCCAAGAAGCCGCTGCTGGCTTCGGCGCCGCTGCGGTAGAAGCCCTCGGAGTTGCCGATGTACTGTGGCGAGGTGCCCGCCGGAAACATGATGTCGGCGCTCTTCAGCACGCGCAGCTTGTCGCCGTAAAGCGTGGTCTCTTCAACGATCACCGGGTTGCGGATCTCGGCAAACACCTGCTTGCCGCCCGACGCGGTATTGAGTGCGCTTGCCCCCGTGGCGCCCAGCGGGTCGGCCTTGCCCAGCAGCATGCTGTACATCGCGCCCGCCGTGAGGCGGCCGTAGTTGTTGGCTGTCATCTTCGAATAGAAGCCGGTCAGGCCCAGGTCGAGGTTCTCGGTCGGCCGGGCCTGCAAGGCCAGCATGCCACCCTTGCGGTCGCGCACGCCTTCGACGAACTCGCTGGCCATGCTGCCGGGCATGCGCACGCCGTTCAGGTCGGCCGCTTTCAGGCCGGTGCCGGCCAGCGACGCATCGGTGATGCCCTTCATCGTGCTGGTGTTGATCACATCCCAGCCGCTGCTGGTGCCGTAGGCCAGGCGCGAGACGCTGTCGCGGCGCACATAGCGCTTCTCGGCAAAGCCCTGGGCGATCAGACCCAGGGTGTTGGCATCGTTCTTCCAGTTGATGCTGGCGTTGAGTTGTGGGCCGGTCTTGCCGGGCAGGTCGGCATAGACGCCACCGGCGCTGAGCACGCCGCCAAATTTCTGCTTTTCGTCCAACGGCTTGCGGGTGGTGACGTTGACCGTGCCGGCCAGACCACCGTCCAGGATGTTCGCCTGGGAGGTCTTGTAGACCGTCGCTTCATTGAGTACCGACGAGGGCATCAGGCTCAGCGAAGTGCTGCGTGAGCTACTGCCCTGGTCGGCCACATACCAGTCGCCGCCGCTGACCGTGTGGCCGTTGAACAGGATCAGGCTCATGTCGGGGTTGGTGCCGCGCATGGAGACTTTTTCGGCCTCGTCGTAGTCGGTGCGCACCGCCACGCCGACGATGCGCTGCAGCGAATCGGCGATGTTCTTGTCGGGCATCTTGCCGACATCCAGCGCAGTGATCACGTCCACATTGGCAGCTGCATTGCGCTTGAGCAGCAGCGATTTTTCCGTCGATGCGCGAATGCCGGTGACGGTCACCACATCGAGCTGCTGCACCGGCTTCTTGGCTTGGGCCGCTGGCGCGGAGGCGGCAGCCTCAGGCGCTACAGGAACCTGGGCGCGGGCATGGGCAGCCGCTACCAGCAGGGTCACAAGGAAGGTGGCGTGGCCGACGTGGGTGCGCTGAAACTTCATGAACGAATCTCCGATATCGGGGCGGTGAATCACCCCAAGGCCGTGAGCTTCGTGAGTTGTTGCTGCGCTGTAAAGCGGGGGAAATCACGCGTGGCGTGAGCGCAGCAAAAGCCATTCCAGCTTGGCGCGCAGGCATGTGCGCTGGTTATGGCCGCGCGGCTGACTTTGTCTGTGTTTTCAGCTCGGCAGCGCGCACCACATCTTCCAGCTCGGCGGCAGTCACCGGCCTTGCCGCACCCGGCAACTCCACCACCACCAGATAGCCCTTGCTCAGCGGGTCCGCGCTCATCGTCGCCCGTGCAAAGGCTTGGGCCAGCCGCAGCTGATCGCTCTGCAGCAGGCGGCCTGTATTGGCATCCCAGGTTTCGGAGGCGACC
>JBBQKT010000357.1:0-3562 GCA_038327205.1 Burkholderiales bacterium
GCGGCGATCCAGCCCAGCCCGCGCGCCAGCAGCAGCAGCGACACCGCCCCACTGGTCACCGCGAAGGCCTGCTGAAGCCGCGCACCGGCGAGGCGGGCGGCAATCAGGCGGCCAGCCAGCAAGGCAGCAATGGCACCGAGGGCAAAGGGCAGGGCGATGTCCCAGGCAATCGCGCCTTGCCATGCGGCAGCGCTCACGCCCCCCACCGACACCAATGCGATCACCGCCAACGAGGTGGCCAGGATGCTGCGGGTGGCGAGGTTGGTGTAGCGGCTGAGGGACGGCACGATGACAAAGCCGCCGCCCACGCCCAGCAGCCCGCTGAGGATGCCCGACACGGCGCCGGTGCCGGCCAGGGCCCAGGCGCAGGGCAGCGTCCAGATCAGCCGGCCTTCGTTGGGGTTGAGTACACAGGGGAGCTGGGACTGCCCATGCGGGCTCTCAATGGCGCCCGCCGCCGTTCGCCGCGCCTGCCTGAACATCCGCACCGCCACCCAGGCCAGCACGAGGGCGAACGCCACCATCAGCGGCGCATTGGGAATCAGCCCTGCTAAGCGCACACCCAAGGGCGCCAGCAGCATCCCGGTGATGCCGATCAAGGCCGCCGCGCGGTAGCGCACCAGGCCCTCCCGCAGCCCGAGCACCGCGCCGAAAGCCGAGGCCGCACCGACAGCGATCAGCCCGACGGGTGCTGCCTGCATGATGCTCAGGTGCAGTCCGAACACCAGCAGCGGCACGGCAAGAATGCCGCCCCCGGCCCCCGTCAGCGCGAGGATCAAACCCACCACCGCGCCAAGCCCGAGCCCGAGCAGGCTGACCTCGTTCATGTGCTCATCTCGGGCTGTGCCAGCCACTCCCGGCCCTTCAGCATCGCCTGCCAGTAAAGCGGCGGCAGCACCCGTTCCTTCAGGTACCAAGCCAGTGCCGAAGGCCGCGTGCCGTCGATCAACCATTTCGGAAAACTCGGTGCCAGCTTGCCGCCGTAGGTGAACTCCGCCAGCACGATCTTGCCGCGCTCGACGGTCAGTGGGCAGGAGCCGTAGCCGTCGTAGATCGCTTCACCTTTCGCTTCACCCCGCATGGCGAGCAGGTTGTGGGCGACGACCGGGGCCTGCTTGCGCGCCGCCGCCGCCGTCTTGGCGTTCGAGGTGTTGCCCGCATCGCCGAGCGCGAAGATGTTCGGGAAGTGCTTGTGGCGCAAGGTGCCGGGATCGATATCGACCCAGCCCGCCGCATCGGCGAGCGGGCTGACGCGGATGAAGTCGGGCGCTTTCTGCGGCGGCACGACGTGCAGCAGATCGAAGTCACGGCTGATTTTCTGCTTCGTGCCGTCGGCATTCGCCGTCATGAACGTTGCCTTCTTGGCCGGGCCGTCAACCGAGACCAGCGTCTCGCCGAAGTTCAGGTCGATGCCGTAGGCCTTCACATATTCCATCAGCGCCGGCACATAGTCGGCAACGCCAAAGAGCACCGCGCCGGCATTGCAGAACTGGATGTCAACGGCCCCGAGCACGCCGGTGCGGCGCCAATGGTCGGCCGACAGGTACATCGCCTTTTGCGGCGCACCGGCGCATTTGATCGGCATCGGCGGCTGCGTGAAGATGGCCTTGCCGCGGTGCAACTGCTGCACCAGATGCCAGGTGTAGGGCGCCAGGTCGTAGCGGTAGTTCGACGTGACGCCGTTGCGGCCCAGGGTCTCGGGCAGGCCCTCGATGCCATGCCAGTCGAGCTTCAAGCCCGGACAGACGATGAGCTGCTGGTACTTGACCACGCGGCAGCCGTCGAGAATCACCGCGTCACGTTCCGGCTCGAAGGCCGCCACGGCCGACTTGATCCAGTGCACGCCGCGCGGCAGCACCGAGGCCATCGTCCGCGCCGTGGTAGCGGCCTTGAAGATGCCGGCACCCACCATGGTCCAGCCCGGCTGGTAGTAGTGAATGTCCGCCGGGTCGATGATGGCGATGTCGAGACCTGGGCTGCGCGCCAGCAGGCTCGATGCCACCGCAATGCCCGCCGCCCCGCCGCCAATGATCACCACCGCATGCGTGGCGTCGGCCACTTCGACCGGCGTCTTGCCGCCGTTGACGATGCGCCGCACCACGCCCTTTAAGTCGAAGCCGGCCTGGGCCGCCCGCTCGATGATTTGCGGCAGCGGCAACTGACCGGCCTGCGACAGCGCCCACATCGTCGTCGAGCGCATGCCGGTCCGGCAAAAGGCCAGCACCGGCTTGGGCAACTCGGCCATCAAGGCACCGAAGGCGGCGCCCTGTTCGTCGCTGACCTTGCCCGACTCGGCCGGCAAGTAGCGGATCTGCATGCCCTGTGCGGTGGCGGCACGCTCGATCTCGCTGAACAGCGCTTGGTCCGATCCTTCGCCATCCGGCCGGTTGCAGATGATGGCGCGAAAGCCGGCCTGCGCAAGGATCGGCATATCGGCCGCCCCGATTTGAGGGGCAACCGACAGCTCGGGGGTGAGCGCTTTGACGTCCATGGCTTTGTCTCCTAGTGGCTATACCGCGTTGAGCGGAATTTTTATGTAGCGCGTGCCGTTCGATTCAGCTTCGGGCAGTTGCCCCGCGCGCATATTGACCTGCACTGCGGGCAGGATCAGGGTCGGCATGCCCAGGGTGGCGTCGCGGGCCCGCCGCATGGCCACGAATTCTTCTTCGCTGATGCCATTGCGGACGTGCACGTTCGCCTCGCGCTCGTCGGCCACGGTGCTGACGAACTGCACTTCGCGGCCACCGGGTTGGTAGTCGTGGCACATATAGAGCTTGGTTTGCGGCGGCAGGCTCAGCACCTGGTTGATCGAGCGAAACAGGGTGCGCGCGTCGCCGCCCGGAAAGTCGCAGCGTGCGGTGCCGTAATCCGGCATGAAGAGCGTGTCGCCGACAAAGGCGCTGTGGGCCAGCGCGGCGCCTTCGCCCGAGCTCACCACATAGGTCATGCAGGCCGGTGTGTGGCCGGGTGTGTGCATGGCGCGGACCGCCAGATTGCCGATGGCAAAGGTCTCGCCGTCCGCGAACAGGTGCTCAAACTGGCTGCCGTCGCGGGCGAAATCCTCACCCGCGTTGAACAGGCTGCCGAACACCTGCTGCACCGCCGTGATGTGCTGGCCGATGCCGATTCGTCCGCCGAGTTCCTGCTTCAAATAGGGCGCGGCCGACAGGTGATCGGCATGCACATGGGTCTCCAGAATCCATTGCACGCTGGCACCGAGTTCACGCACGCGGGCGATCAAGGCATCGGCATGGGTGTGCGTCGTCCGGCCTGACTTCGGGTCGTAGTCGAGCACGCTGTCGAGCAACGCGCATTGCTTCGTCGCCTGGTCGAGCACGAGGTAGCTGACGGTCCAGGTGCCGGGGTCGAAGAAGCCTTCGACCAGCAGCTCGCTCGGCCTGCTCATCGACGCCGGATCGGGCAGGTGTTGATGCCGAGCATCGAATACAGCGGGCACATGCCGATGGCGCCGGTCAGCAGGGGCACGACGCCGATATAGCCCCAGGGGCCGACGACCTCGCTGGCAGCCAGGCCGATCAGCAGCAGTCCGGCAACAACGCGC
>JBBQKT010000358.1:0-3491 GCA_038327205.1 Burkholderiales bacterium
AGTTCAAGCAGATGTTCGACAAGGCCAGCGCTGAGGCCGGCAAGAAGCAGTACCTGATCCCCTATTTCATTGCCGCCCACCCCGGCACGGCCGACGCCGACATGATGAACCTGGCGGTCTGGCTGAAGAAGAATGGCTTCCGCGCCGACCAAGTGCAGACCTTCTACCCCAGCCCGATGGCCACCGCCACGGCGATGTATCACACCAATAAGAACCCGCTGAAGAAGGTTACGGCCGACAGCGAGACGGTGGACATCGTCCGCGGTGACCGCCGCCGCCGCCTGCACAAGGCGTTTTTGCGCTACCACGATGCCAACAACTGGCCGCTGCTGCGCGAGGCGCTGCAAACCATGGGCCGGGCCGATCTGATCGGCAATGGCAAGCACCATCTGATCCCGACCTACCAGCCGGTGACGGACGGCAGCTACGAAAGTGCAAGGCGCAAAAACTCAACACCGTTGCCCCGTGCGACCCAGTCTGTTGCGCCCGTCAAAGGCCGGATCTTGACCCAGCACACCGGTCTTCCTCCGAGAGACAACGGCGCACGGCCGATGGCCAAGCCGGGCAAGCTGAAGAAGTAAGCGCTTAAAGCAACCGTCGTCTCACGACAGACGCGGGTGGGAGCCGGTAAAAATCTGCCCCTGAATGGAATAACCTCGGAGCATTGATCCGCCGACACCGGTGACATTGGAGATTCATGGGAGACCACACCAGTCCAGACGCTTCGACCAATGCGGGCGGCGGGGCCGATCACGATTTGCTGGAGTTTCTGGAGGGCCCCGAGCATCACGACGATGAACCGAAGGGGCCCGTCAAACCCTGGCGCGTGCTGATCGTCGACGATGACGCCGACGTCCACAAAGCCACCGAGCTGGCACTGAAGGGCCTGCTGATCGAAGGCCAGCCGCTGAGCTTCGTCCATGCGATGTCGGCCGCCGAAGCCCGTCATTTGCTCGCCACCGAGGTCGGTCTGGCTGTCGCCCTGCTCGATGTGGTGATGGAGTCGGAAGACGCCGGTCTGCGCCTGGTGCGCCATATCCGCGACGATCTGGGCATGCGCAACTTGCGCATCGTGCTGCGCACCGGCCAGCCGGGTTACGCGCCCGAGATCGACACCGTACGCACCTACGACATCAACGACTACAAGACCAAGTCGGAGCTGACCCGCACCCGGCTCTTCACCGTGTTGACTGCGGCCGTGCGCGCCTACCAACAGCTGTGCGCCTCCGAAGCGAACCGGCGCGGGCTGGAAATGATTGTCGAAGCCAGCACGGCGTTGAGCGCCCTGCGCGGCGTCCAGAATTTTTCTGAGGGCGTTATCTCTCAGCTGTGCCTGTTGATGGGCGGGCTGCCAACCGGTCTGGTCTGCGCGCAACTGGCAACCGAGGGCGACGCCGATGCCCAGGCACGCATCGTGGCCGCCGTCGGCCAACACAGCGGCCTCATCAACGGCACCCTGTCCAGCCTGCCAAACAGCGGCGTGCAGGCGCGCTTGCAGCAGTGTTTGAAGCTGCGTGACCATGTCTTCGATGCTGACGGCGACACCAACAATAACGGCAACAACAACGGCAACAACAGCGACAGCCACGGCGGCGCCTGCCTTTATTTCGGCATGTCGAACGGCCGCTCGATTGCAGCGCTGATCGACACCAACCGCCCGCTGGATGCTGCCGATCAGCAGCTGCTGCGCGCCTTTGGCTCGAACATCGCGGTGGGGTTCGAGAACGTCCTGCTTTACAGCCAGTTGCTCGACCAGGCTTACAACGACCAACTGCTGCGGCTGCCCAACCGCAACCGCTTTGTCGAACTGCTCGACCAGCATCTGAAAGACCCGGCCGGCATCACCCTGGCCCTGATCGACATCGACGATTTCTCCGAAATCAATGACGCCTTCGGCCACCATTTCGGTGATCTGGTGTTGCAGTCCGTGGTCGTGCGCCTGAGCCAGATGCTGGGGCTGAATTCCGGGATGGCGCGGGTCGGGCCGGATGCCTTCGGCCTGATGGGGCTCGATGCACAGGTCAGCGGCGACACCATCCAAGCCGTCTTCCTGGAGCCCTTCAGCGTCGCGGGTGAACGGCTGCAACTGTCGGCCACCACCGGCCTGGTGCGCTTGACCGAGTCGGCGGCCGTCGGTTCGGAGTTGCTGCTCGATGCGCAGATCGCCTTGAAACGCGCCAAGCAGCAAAACCGCGGTTCGTCGCAATACTTTTCATCGGCGATGGGCGTCGGTGCACGCGAGCGCTTCAAGCTGCTCAAGGGCTTGCGCGCAGGGTTCGAGGAAAACCGGCTTTTCGTCGTTTACCAGCCGCAGGTGGAGTTGCAGAACGGCCTGGCCATCGGTGCCGAAGCCCTGCTGCGCTGGCGCACCGAGGACGGCAGCTTTGTGCCGCCCGATCAGTTCATTCCGCTGGCTGAGCAGAGCGGGCTCATCATCAGCATCGGCGAGTTCGTGCTGCGCACCGCCTGCCATCAGCTCAAGCGCATGCTGTCGCTGGGCTATGGCGATTTCCGCATGTGCGTGAACATCTCGCTGGCGCAGTTCCGCCACCCGGCCTTCATCAGCACGCTGAACACCGCGCTGCGCGACTCCGGCGTGGACGGCCGCAATCTGGAGCTTGAAATCACCGAGTCGATGGCGATGGAAGACACCGAGCTGGTGCTGCACGTGCTGGCGGACATCAAGCGTTGCGGGGCAACGGTGGCGATTGACGATTTCGGCACCGGCTTTTCTTCGCTGAGCCATCTGCGCCAGTTGGACGTGGACCGCATCAAGATCGACCGTGCTTTTGTGCGCGAGGCACAGCTGTCCAGCGCCGGCACCACGATTGCGCAGATGGTCATCAACCTCGGCCGCGGCCTGGGGTTGACGGTGATTGCCGAAGGCATCGAAACCGAGCAACAACGCGATCAACTGCTGGCCATGGGCTGCCACGAAGGCCAGGGCTATCTGTTCGCCCGGCCGATGCAGGCGGATCAGTTGGAGCGCTGGATGGCCGAAGCCAGCGCCCGTCCGATCAGCGAATAAACCGACCGTTCGGCTCAACGGGCTGGGCCACAATCTGCCGGGTTTACAGCAGCCCAAGAGGCATCGGCATGGCCAACGGAAAAATCCTTGTCGCCCAAGGTGGCGGCCCCACCGCCGTGATCAACCAAAGCCTGGTCGGCGTGGTGCTGGAGGCGCGGCGCTCGCGCAGGGTGGACCTGGTCTACGGGGCGCGCCACGGCGTGCGCGGCATCATCGATGAAGACTTCGTCGACCTGACGCAAGAGACCAGCCACAACTTGGAACTGGTGGCCAACACGCCGTCCTCGGCCCTGGGCTCAACCCGCGACAAGCCCGACGCCGCCTACTGCCACAAGATCTTCACCGTGCTGCAGGCGCATGGCATCACGCACTTCTTCTACATCGGCGGCAACGACTCGTCCGACACGGTGCGCATCGTCGCCGAAGAAGCCGCCGCCGCCGGCTACCCGCTGCGCTGCATCCA
>JBBQKT010000359.1:0-3448 GCA_038327205.1 Burkholderiales bacterium
AATTCTCGCGCAGCGCGGCGAGGTGCCCAACTTCGCCTCGTTCCTGCGGGTGACCTGCATGCGCTATCTGCGGCGCGAGGCGGGGGAGATTGGGCCGCCGGTTTCTGCGCGCCCGGCCGTTGTGGCGATGGCGGGGCGACGTTGATCTTTTTTCTTGCGCGGGAGCAGTCCGGCGGCACGTTTTGCTCCATGTCCTCCGGCGTGACCTAGGGTCACGGCCTCCTCCTTGACTTGCGCAAAACGCACCGCCGGGCTGATCCTTCGCGGCCTTGCTCCACTTCGTCGTGGAAGCCGCCATGTCTCGGCAAGCAAGGGCATCGGGTGTGCCCCGCAGCGAGGTCAAGGAGGAGGCATGGCGGCCCTAGGCCGCCGCCGGGGGACAGGAGCGAAGGGGCGCACCCGATGCCCGCAGCCCCGCCCGCTCATACACAATCAGCTCTGGCAGTCCGCCGGTGAACGACGCGTCAGCTTCTTGTCCGCCGCGTACTTGTCCGCACTCACCCGCACCATCGGCTTCAGGATCTGCTCATCCGCTTGCAGCCAGTCGGAGCTGAAGTTCCATTTGCTGCCGTCCCAGGTGTGAACCCGCGCCCAGGTCGAGCCCATGTGGTCGAGGCAAGACGTGCTGACCGGCCGGATCACGCCGGTCAGGCCCAGGGCGGCGAGCTTCTTGTCGTCGATGGCCAGGTTCTCCAGCCCCCAGCGAACCTGCTCGCCGGTCATGACCTTGCCCTTGCCGTAGCGCTCCTGCGCACGGCGAACGGCCTCGATGCCCAGCGCCTGGATGATCATGCCGCGGGTGTAGAGCACCGAGCCGACTTCATCGCGTGGGCCTGTGCCCTGGCCCTTGTCGTGGACGATCTTCAAAATGTCCTGGATGACTTTGGGACTCTGGCCCGAGGTGTTGAGGTTCAGCGCGTTATAGCCCTTGGCCCCATCGCCCACATCCTTGACGTCGGGCTCGGCACCGGCCCACCAGACGCCGTACATCTTGTCGCGCGGATAGCCGGTGGCCTGCGCTTCTTTCAGCGCGGTGGAGTTCATCACGCCCCAGCCCCACAGCAGCACGTAATCGGGCTTTTGCTGGCGCACTTGCAGCCAGGCTGACTTCTGCTCGACACCGGGCGCGGTGACCGGAATCTTCACCAGCTCAAAGCCATGCATCTTGCTGCGCTCTTCCAGCGCGGGCATCGGCTCTTTGCCAAAGGGGCTGTCGTGATAGACCAGGGCAATCTTCTTGCCCTTGAGCTTGTCCATCCCGCCTTCCTTCTTGCCCAGGTGCTGGATCAGCATGTCGGCCGCCGTCCAGTAGCTGCCCATCAGCGGGAAGTTCCACTTGAAGACGCCGCCATCCTGCGATGCCGACAGGCCGTAGCCCAAGGTGATCAGCGGAACTTTGTCGGCCGGCGCCTTGTCGGTCAGCGCGAAGGTGATGCCGGTGGACTGCGGGTCGAACAGCGTGGCGGCCTTGCCCTTCAGGCGCTCGTAGCACTCGACGCCCTTGTCGGTGGCGTAGCCCGTTTCGCATTCTTCATAGGTGATCTTGACGCCATTGATGCCGCCGTCTCGGGCGTTGATCATCTTGATGTAGTCCTGCTTGCCATTGGCCCAGGGTGTGCCGTTGGGCGCGTAGGGGCCGGTGCGGTAGACCAGCAGGGGGAAGAATTGCTCTTTGGCCTGCGCTTGCGCGATGGCAGGGAGCAAGGTCGCGCAGAGCGCAATCGGCGCAATAACAGCGGCGGTGAACGTAGTCAGTTTCATGCTTGTCTCCGGGATGAAAAGCACGCTCTGCGGCGCGCGGGTTTTGAACAGGTCATCAATGCGGTCAATGCGGTCAATGCGGGAACGGCCATAACCTGAGTTTCTCTTTGGCCGTGGCCCACAGCCGCGCCAAGCCGTGGGGCTCGACGATCAAAAAGAACACGATCAGCGCGCCGAACACCATGCTGGTCAGGTGCGAGGACAGTGCGGTGGACATCGGGATGCCGATCCAATGTGGCATGCGCTCCAGCAGCAGGGGCAGCAACACAATAAAGGCCGCGCCCATGAAGCCGCCCATGATGGAGCCCAAGCCCCCGATGATGACCATGAAGAGCAATTGGAACGAACGGTCGATGTTGAACGCTGCCGGCTCCCAGGCGCCCAGATGGATGAAGCCCCACAGGCCACCGGCCACGCCGACGATGAAGGCGCTGACCGCAAAAGCCGTTAGCTTGGCATGCACCGGGCGAATGCCGATGACGGCAGCCGCCACATCCATGTCGCGCATCGCCATCCACTCGCGGCCAATCGACGAGCGCACCAGGTTCTTGGCCATCAGCGCGAACACCGCGACGAAACAGAGGCAAAACAAGTACTTGGCGACCGGGCTTTCAATCGGGATGCCGAACACCTGCAGACCGGCCACGCTGACCGAGCCGGAATCGGAGCCGTTCGTCACCCACTTCAGCCGCAGCGCCGCCCAGTCGACAAAGAACTGGGCGGCCAGGGTGGCCACCGCCAAATACAGCCCCTTGATGCGCAACGAGGGCAGGCCGAACAGCACGCCCACCGCAGTAGAGGCCAGGCCGCCCAGCAGCAAGGAGACGATCAGCGGCATGCCCTCGACGCGAACCTGGAAGTTGTAGGCGGCATAGGCGCCGACCGCCATGAAAGCGCCGGTACCCAGTGAGATCTGGCCGCAATAGCCGACGAGGATGTTCAGGCCGAGTGCTGCCAGCGACAGGATCAAAAACGGCGTCAGGATGGCGCGGAACCAGTACTCCGGCGCGGTCAGCGGCACAGCGACGAAGGCGAACAGCAGCAGGGCCAACATCGCCCAACGGTCCTGGCTGATGGCGAGGATCTGCTGGTCGGCACGGTAGCTGGATTTGAACTGGCCGTTCTCACGGTAAAGCATGGCTCACCCCGCTCATTTGGCGCGCCTGGATCCCAGCCTGCGCTGGGATGACGGGCAATGCTGTCATCCCAGCGAAGGCTGGCATCCAGCGGCGCAAGCCCGCTCTCGTTTCGTCAGACGCGATCAATGATCTTCTCCCCAAACAAGCCCTGCGGCCTCACCAGCAAGAACACCAGCGCCAACACATAAGCGAACCAGATCTCGATCCCGCCGCCCAACATTGGCCCGATGTAAATCTCCGACAGCTTCTCGCCCACACCGATGATCAGCCCGCCCAAGATCGCGCCGGGCACCGAGGTCAAACCGCCCAAAATCACCACCGGCAACGCCTTCAAGGCAACCAACGACAGCGAGAACTGCACGCCCAGCTTGCTGCCCCAGATCACGCCCGCGACGAGGGCGACAAAACCCGCCACGCTCCACACGATCACCCAGATGGTGGACAGCGGGATGCCGATGGACTGCGCGGCCTGGTGGTCGTCGGCCACCGCACGCAGGGCGCGGCCGGTCGAGGTTTTCTGGAAGAACAGCGCCAGCAGGGCGACCAGG
>JBBQKT010000360.1:0-3420 GCA_038327205.1 Burkholderiales bacterium
CCGGTCATCCTCGACGCCAAACGCGGCGACATCGGCGCCACGGCCGAGCAGTACGCCAAAGAAGCGTTCGAGCGCTATCAAGCCGATGCGGTGACGCTCTCACCCTTCATGGGATTTGACTCGATCGAGCCCTATCTGCGCTACGCGGACAAGGGCGCGATCCTGCTTTGCCGCACCTCCAATCCGGGCGGCGACGATTGGCAGAACCAGCGCCTTGCGGATTTGCCGGGCCAGCCCAAGCTCTACGAACACCTGGCCCGCTTGGCGGAAACGACATGGAATGCCAACGGCCAGCTCGGCCTAGTGGTGGGGGCCACCTACCCGGCCGAGATCGCCCGCGTGCGGGAGCTGGCACCCAGCTTGCCGCTGCTGATTCCCGGCGTGGGCGCGCAGGGCGGGGATGCGGCGGCAACTGTGCGGGCAGGCTGGCGCGCAGCGGGCAGCGTGATGGTCAGTTCATCGAGGGCAGTGTTGTATGCCAAAGCGACCGATTCCGAAGGGCAGGACTTTGCAGCTGCGGCCCGAAGGGTGGCCTTGGCAACGCGCGCGGCCTTGAACGCGGCCCGGGCCGCGTGAATATTAACGATCCAGGGCGAATTACTGGGCATTTCAGGCCCAGTCTCTATGGTCAAGCCCAAGCACTTTCGCAGAGACTCTGGCCAGCCATGTACGCCCGCCCGTAAACACGTGATCCTCAACTCCCACGACGACTTAAGCAGCCTGATCGGGCAAGACCTGAGCCCTGACAAGCGGCAAGCGCTGCTGGAGCAGCGGGTGCGGTGGCATGCTGCGCAAATGTTTTTGACCGGCTCTGCTGTGCTGTTCGGGCTCGCCAGCCTGTTGATCCTGTTCAGCCGCAACCCGACGGAGCCCTTGATGGGCCTGGTAGCGCCCGCGCTGTGTTTGTTGGTCGCCACGATCAGCGCCCTGGCCCGGTGGAAGCTGCCGCACCGCTGGATGGATGCCGCGGTGCTGACGCAGATGGTGCTGATGATGGGCTTGGCCGTAGGGATTGCGGTCACCCGCGAGGTGGGCCTTTACGCCTTGAGCTTGGGCGTGATGGGGCTGCTGGCGGCCATGACTGCTGGTATGCGGGGATTGCGGGCTGGCGCATTGTTTACAGGCGGTGGTGCGGTGCTGCTGGCAGCCTTGGCCTGGGCCGAAATCAATGGCTGGGCCGTCAGCACGGCTGCCATTCAAGACGTCTGGCTGCGCGCATCCACGCAGCTTCTTTTACTGCTTGGCGGGCTGGTGATCGGCTTGGGAACGCACCGGATGGTGCAACGCGCTGTCGGCGAAGCGATGGCGCGTGCGGAGCAGTTCCGTGGGCTTTTGAGCATGGCCGCCGATTGGTACTGGGAGATGGACCGCGACTATCGGTTCACCCATGTGGGCGAGGACCGCCCCGGCAGCTCCGGGCTGGACCTGCAGGCCAGGCTGGGCAAAACCCCGTGGGAGCTGGACGTGATGGGGTTGTCGGACGATGCGCTGGACGCGCACCGGGCCGATCTGGAATCACACCGCCCCTTCACCGGCCTGGTGGCCCGCCGTCGCGCTGCCGATGGCAGCACCTGCTATGTGTCGGTCAGCGGTACGCCGCGTTTTGACCAGCAGGGCAGCTTCCGCGGCTATTGGGGCGTGGGCCGCAATGTGACCCAAGAAATGCACGCCGAGCAGGCCATCCACGCCACCGAGTCGCGCTACCGCGAGCTGTTCCGCCGCTCGCCCAGCCCCTTGGTGCTGCACCGCTGGGGCCGCGTGCTGGACGCCAACCCGGCCGCGATGGCGATGTTTGGCTACGCCCAGCGCAGCAGCATGCTGGGGCAGGATTTGTTCTCGCACTACGAGCCCGGCGACGACGAGCGTGGCCGCCAGTGCGGGGCCGAGATCGAGGCGATGGCCATCGGTGAGATGCAGCCGATGGCTGAGTACCGGCTGCGCACCCTCTCGCATCAGGCACGACGGGTGTCCGCCACCAGCGCACGGGTCAATGCGGCCAGCGGACCGGCCACCTTGACCTTCTTCATTGATCAGACCGACACCTCGGTGGCCCAGGAGGCCATGCGGCGCTCGGAAGGTTTGCTCTCGCATCTGGTCGCAACCAGCCCGGATGTGATCACGTTGACCGACATGCCCAACGGCCGCTACGCCATGGTCAACAGGACTTTTGAGCAGCTGACCGGCTTTAGCAAGGAGGAGGTGATGGGCCGCACGGCGACCGAGATCGGCATCTGGCGCGACGCCGCCAGCCGCAGCCAGTTTTTGGACAAGGTGCGCATACACGGCCGGGTGACGGACCAGCCAGTCACCTTCATGACCAAGTCGGGCGACCCGATTGCGATGCTGGTGTCGGCCGCGCCGTTTTCAATGGACGGTCAAAACTACATGGTGATCAACGCCCGCGACGTCAGCCAGACCGAGCGCAACCGGCTGATCCAGGAGGCGATTCTGGACAACGCCTCGATCGGCATCACGCTGACGCGTGACCGGCAATTCGTGCAGGCTAACAAGCGGGTAGAAGCGATGTTCGGCTGGGCACCGGGCACCCTGGTCGGTCAGTCCGGCAGCGTGGTCTGGCGCGACACAGCCGACTACGAGGCCGTGGGTCGCGATCTCGGTCCACGCCTCGCCACCGGCGAACAGGTCGAAACCGAGAGGCCGATGCGGCGGCGCGATGGCAGCATGTTTTTATGCCGACTGCTGGCCAAGGCAGTGGACCCCAACCACCCCAGCCGGGGCGGCACAATCTGGATCATGGAAGACGTCACCGAGCGCCGCCGTGTGGAGGCTGCCTTGGCCCAGGCCAAGGATGAGGCGCAGGCCGCCAGCCGCGCCAAGAGCGCCTTTTTGGCCAACACCAGCCACGAAATCCGCACCCCGCTGAACGGCCTGCTGGGCCTGGCGCGCATGCTGCAACAGCCCGACCTGCCCGAGGCGAAGCGGCGCAACTACCTCGACCAGATGCTGGACAGTGCCGAAAGCCTGTCCGGCCTGATTGCCGACATCCTCGATCTGTCCAAAATTGAGGCGGGGAAGCTGACCTTGGAAGCCGCCCACTTCGGTCTTCGCGACCTGCTGACCGCCATGCGCACCGCCTACCTCACCCTGGCCGACGCGCGCGGCCTGGCCTTCCGGGTCGATGTGGACGATGCCGTGCCTGCCTGGGTGCTGGGCGATGCAGTGCGCACCCGCCAGATCCTTGCCAATTTCTTGACCAATGCCATCAAGTTCACCGAAGCCGGCGCCGTCCAGATGCGGGTGCTGTGCCCGCGCAGCGACCTGCTGCGCATCGAAGTGGTCGACACCGGCCCCGGCATCGACATCAGCCAGCAAGCGCGCCTGTTCGAGGCCTTCACCCAGGCCGACGAATCGACCACCCGGCGCTTTGGCGGCACCGGCCTGGGCCTGTCGATCTGCCGC
>JBBQKT010000361.1:0-3399 GCA_038327205.1 Burkholderiales bacterium
TACAAGCGTTACCAGCCCTTGCTGGCCCATGTGCAGCGGCGTGAAGACTTGAACGAGCTGCTGGTCGAGATGATTGGCGAGCTGCAGGTCGGCCACAACCGCGTGGGCGGCGGCGATGTGCACAAGGAACCGAGCGCCAAGGTGGGCCTGCTGGGGGCCGATTTCCGGGTTGACGACAAAGGCACTTACCGCATCAAGATGATCTTGCGCGGCGACCGCTGGAACCCCTTCTTGAGGGCGCCGTTGGCCGCACCCGGCCAGGGGGTCAAGGAGGGCGACGCGCTGCTGGCCGTCAACGGCATTCCTTTGGACGGCAAGAACAATCTGTTCGCCCTGCTCGAAAACACCGTCGACAAGCAAACCGTGCTGACGCTAAGCAGCGACCCCGCGCTCAAGATCACCCGCCAGGTCACGGTGGAGCCGGTGGCCAGCGAGCAAAAGCTGCGCCAATGGGCATGGATCGAGCGCAACCGCCTCTACGTTGATCAGCAAAGTGGCGGCAAGGTGGCGTACGTCTACCTGCCGGACACGGCGGGCGATGGCTATGAGCATTTCAACCGCATGTTCTTCGCCCAGATCGACAAGCAGGCCGTCATCGTGGATGACCGCCGCAACGGCGGGGGCCAGGCGGCCAACTACGTCACCGATGTCTTGCGCCGCCCTTATTTGTCGAGCTGGAAGGACCGCGACGGCCTGATCTACGACACCCCCGGCGGCGCGATCTACGGCCCCAAGGCGATGCTGATCGATCAGGATGCCGGCTCGGGCGGCGACTTTTTGCCCTATGCCTTCAAGCGCCTGGAACTCGGACCCCTGATCGGCAAGCGCACCTGGGGCGGCCTGATCGGCATCGCCGCCAACCCGCCGTTGATCGACGGCGGCAGCCTGGTCGTGCCCTTCTTCCGCTTCTTCACGCCGGAAGGCCAGTGGCGGGTCGAGAACGAAGGCGTGGCGCCGGACATCGACGTTGAACTCGACCCGGTCGGCGTCAACAAGGGCCGCGATTCACAGCTCGATGCGGCGATTGCCAATGTGCTGGAACGGCTGAAGACGTACCAGCCGGTGCAGCGGACGACGGCACCGGCGATGCCGACGAAATTGGGGGAGTGAATGAGGCGGGGCACTGCAATGGGCGGTGCCCCGGATGTCTTTGGAGACTTGTGGGCGTTCAATGGAGAACGCCCCAGGATTCGCAAGCGCCACCAAATTCAGCCATTTGCTCCGAAACGTCTCGCTGAATCCCAACTACCAGTTCGTACGACAGTCTTCCAAAGATCTGGAGCTGCACATAGCCACTATCCGCAAGCGGATACGCCGTCGCGCTCGGGTGGTTTTGCGCCAGTCTCGTGATGGCGGCAAGAGGTGGTGGCCGCGCATTAAAGTCGACATTGAAGTCAATCAAGCAAGCATTTTCAAAGTTGAATCCACGCACTTTCATCCGGCACAAAACATCACCGTCCGCATCTTCAGGCCATTACATTTCCGAATCGCTCACCTTGCCTCCTAAGACGCCCCCCGATGCCGCGCCAACGGCGGGTTCTTGGCAAAGTAGCGGGCGATACCCGTCGCCAGCGCATCGACCAATTTGGTCTGGTACTCCGGGTCGCGCAGCCGCGCTTCTTCCTCCGGGTTCGAGATGAACGCCGTTTCGACCAGGATCGACG
Organism: Burkholderiales bacterium; assembly: GCA_038327205.1. GTDB lineage: Bacteria > Pseudomonadota > Gammaproteobacteria > Burkholderiales > Burkholderiaceae_C > Paucibacter_A. The sequence goes on from JBBQKT010000361.1 coordinate 1,665, forward strand.
GCACATCGGGCGCCTTCAGCACCGCAAAACCGGCCTGCTCGACACGGGGCTTGTGCAACCGGCCGACACGGCCGATCTGCCCCAGCACCTCGCCGCCGAGCTTGAGGCTGTCCTTGATCTGGGCGGTCGTGCTCATGTCCAGCATCGCGCGCAGCACGGCGGCGTCTTTCACGACTGCCTTGGTGTTGATGCCGCCCACCATGTCGGCGGCGTTTTCGCGGTCGGCCATCCAGCGGGCGGCAGCGCTGCTGGCTGCGCCGTCGCTGAGCACAAAGACCGAGGCGCCGCGCGCGGCCGGGGTGAAGAAGGCATCGGCGTGGATGGAGACAAACAGATCGGCCTGCACGCGCCGGGCCTTCTTGACGCGGTCATGCAGAGGCACGAAGAAATCAGCGTCGCGGGTCATCATCACGCGGATGTTCGGGTTGGCGTTGAGCCGGTCGCGCAGCTTCAGGGCCACGGCCAAGACCACGTCTTTTTCACGCAGGCCGGTCGGGCCGACGGCACCGGGGTCTTCGCCACCATGGCCGGGGTCAAGCGCGATGACGATCAGGCGGTCGATTTTGGTTTGGGCGGCTGCCGGGCTGGGCGCGGGCGGCGATGGCAACGTCATTGGCAAAGTCAGCGGCGGCGCTGGCGTTTGTGCTACCGAAGCGGCAGGCTTGGCCGGCACCGGCAATTCGCTGGGCATCCCCGGGCGGTCGATCTTGCCGATCAGCTCGCCCAGCGCGTCCCGTACCGACTGTGCCGCATCGCGTTCAGCCGCGTCTTTTTCGCGGATCAGGGCGAGCAGCGGGTCGGGCGCGACCTTGGGGTAAAGATCGAACACCAACCGGTTTTTGTAAGCCGCGACCGGCGCCAGGGTGAAGATCTGCGGGGCCACGGCCTGCTTCAAGTCGAGCACCAGACGCACGACGGTGGGCGTGTTCTGGCCCACGCGGACGCCACCGATAAAGGGATCGTCCGACTGAACCTTGCCCAGCAGATCGCGCAGGGCAGGGCTGAGTTCAAGGCCGTCGATGTCGATCACCAGGCGGTCCGGGCCTTCGACCAGCTGGTGCTTGGCGGCCAGCGGTTTGTCGGACTCGATCGTCACCCGGGTGTATTCATCGGCCGGCCAGACGCGCACGGCGACGATCTTGGGGCCGGCCAGGGCAGCCGCTGAACTGGCATTTGGCAGGCGTAGCAGCAGGGCCAGCGCGCCCATCGATTTGAGAGCTTTACGTCGTTCGATCATGGCGCCAAGTCGTTAAGCATGGAGACGCCACGCGGCGTGCCGGCCATCAGGGTCACCGAGCGGCTGTCGTCGTCCTGCACCGCGAGCCAGATCTGCAGATCTGCCACCGGCAACATCCCCGCGGCCTTTTCCGGCCACTCGGACAGCTTCAAGCCGGGCGCGGCGAACAGCTCTCGAAAGCCGGCGTCTTCCCATTCGCGCGGGTCGGCAAAGCGGTAGAAATCGAAATGGTGAATCTCGCCCTGCGCAAGCTCATAACTTTCAAGCACCGCATAACTGGGGCTCTTGATGCGGCCGGTCACGCCCAGCGCGCGCAGCAGGTGACGAACCAGGCTGGTCTTGCCCGCGCCGAGTGCACCGTGCAGCTCGATGCTGGCGTCCATGAGCCCAGGGCAAATTGCCAAACGGCGTGCAAAGGCTTCGCAAGCGGCCTCGTCGGGCCACAGCAGATGATGGGTTTCTAGAATGGGCAAATGGATCAGGCTCGTCAACAGAACA
>JBBQKT010000362.1:0-3394 GCA_038327205.1 Burkholderiales bacterium
GTGCCGGTGGCCGATGCCAACCGCCCACGCCGTGACGGCCTTCGCTGGCTGCCCTTGCTGAAGGCCGAATTCGATGTGCCGGTGCTGACCCTGCACACCCTGGGCGATCTGTTCGTGCCCTTCCACATGGAGCAGGTCTACCGGCAGCGCGCCGTGGCCCAGGGCAGCGACAGCCGGCTGGTGCAGCGCGCCATCCGCGACGTGAACCACTGCGCCTTTACCGCCGCCGAAGCGGCCGAGGCCTTTGACGATCTGGTCGCCTGGACCGACGGCGGCCCGCGCCCGGCGGGCGACGATGTGATGACCGCGGCCGTGGTCGCTGCGCCCGATTACGGCTGCCGCTTCACCCGCAACACGTCCAGCGCGCAGGACTACACCAAGGCCGATGTGCGGGCCGCACAACAAGCCCGCTATCCGGCCTGCCCCAAGCCATGACGACACGGCGCGCCTGTTCAGCATGCTGGGCGCTGGTGATCGCGCTGTCCGACTCGCCAATTAATTGACTCTGACCCCATTTTCGAAAGGTTCACTGATGAATTTGGAAGACGCCCGTTCGCAATGGCATTGGCGCGGCCAGCAGCGCCCGCCGTTTGCAGTCGTGCCCGCACCGGGCCAACAGTCGGTGTGGGATTTTCCGCGCCCACCGGCCTTGGCGGCCGACACACGCGAGGTCGTCATTCGCTGGGGCGGGGTCGAGATCGGCCGCAGTCGCCGCGCCATCCGCGTGCTTGAAACCGCTCATCCGCCAAGCTTTTATTTGCCCTGGGCCGACATGGCTCGGCAGTACTTCGAGCCTGCTGCGGGTGGCTCGTTTTGCGAATGGAAAGGCCCGGCGCGCTATTGGAGTCTCGTTGATGGCGCGCGGCAGCTTGAGCGGGTGGCCTGGAGCTATCCGCAGCCGCTTGAAGGGGCCGAGGCCTTGGCCGACTGCGTGGCGCTCTACCCGACGCACCTGGATTGCAGCGTCGACGGCATGCCGGTGCGCCCCCAACCCGGCGGTTTTTATGGCGGCTGGATCACGGCCGAGCTGACCGGGCCCTTCAAAGGCGCGCCCGGCAGCGAAGGCTGGTAAAACATAGGCTGTTTACATCCAAGGAGGCCCTATGCAGACGCTTGACGACATGCTTTCCCTCCACCTGCTGACCGCTGATCAGCATGCCGAAATCCATGCCTGGACGCATCACGCCCGCACCCCCGAGCAGATCATGCAAATGCCGCCGCATCTCTGGCGCGCACTCGAACTGGCAAGCGTGCTGATGGGCTTTGACGTGAGCGAGATCTCGGTGACCTGAGCGAACGCTTTTCGCTCACTGCGAGACCTGGATCACATTGCGCACCACCGGATAAATGTGCTGCTGCCAGCGCCGCCCGCTGAACACGCCGTAATGGCCCACGTTGGGCTGCACATAGTGGGTGCGCATATAGGGCCGTAGATTGGGCGTCAGGTCTTGCGCGGCGAGGGTTTGGCCGATGGCGCAGATATCGTCGCGCTCGCCCTCAATGGTCAGCAGGGCGGTGCGGCGGATCGCGGCGGGGTTGACCAAGCGGCCCTTGAACATCAGCTCGCCCTTGGGCAGCGCATAGTCCTGGAACACCAGGCGCACCGTTTCAAGGTAGAAATCGGCCGACAGATCGGCGACGGCCATGTATTCCTCGTAGAAAGTGCGCGTCACCTCGGCCTTGTCGAACTCATCCGCCACCAGGTGCTTGTAGTAAGCCTTGAAGGCATCGCTGTGGCGCTCCTTGTTCATGCTGATGAAGGCCGACAGTTGCACAAAGCCGGGATACACGCGACGCCCGCCGCCGCCATGCCGCCAGGGCACGGTGCTGATCAGGTTCTTCTCGAACCACTCGATCGGCTTGGTCACGGCCAGCTTGTTGACCGCTGTGGGGCTGATGCGGCAGTCGATCGGTCCGGCCATCAATGTCAGGCTGGCGGGCGTGGCCGGGTGCTTGTCTTCCGACATGATGGCCACCGCTGCCAGCGCCGAGACGGTGGGCTGGCAGACAGCCACCACATTGCAGTTGGGGCCCATCACCGCCAGGAAATCGATGATGTGCTGCGTGTACTCGTCCAGCCCGAAGCGGCCAGCGGACAGCGGCACATCGCGGACGTTGTGCCAGTCAGTCACGTGCACATCGTGATCCTGCATCAGGGTGCGCACGGTGTCGCGCAGCAGGGTGGCAAAGTGGCCAGACATCGGGGCGACGACCAGCACCTTCGGTTGCACGGCTGCGCCTTCCTTGCGAAAACGCAGCAGGGTCGCAAACGGCGTGGCGGTCACCACCTCTTCGGTCACCGGCCAGGTTTCATCCTTGACAGTGATGCTGTCGATGGCCCAGGGCGGCCGCTTGTGCGTCACCTCGGACAGCGCCATCACCTGGCAGGCAGCGGCCACCATGCGCGACGACGACAACGTCGCCGCGCCCAGCTTCGCGTCCAGCAGCATCGGGGCCGACCATTTGGCCAGGGCACGCAGCGGCCAGAGGAAATCGGAATTCGCTTGATAGGCCTGATACATCGACAGTCTCCTTGGGGGCGAATGCAGGCACGCAAGGAGCGCGCCACCACGCATGGCACAGCCTTTGCGTCTGCTGCAGGGACACCGTCCCGGAGACCGCCCCATGCCCACCGCAACGCCCCGTAAAACCGCCGCAAAAAAAGTGGCGGCAGCGCCCCGCAAGGTTGCGGCCAAGCTGCCGGTGGCACCCGAGGCCATGCTGACGATCAGCAGCAAGAATTACTCGTCCTGGTCGTTGCGCGGCTGGCTGCTGACGCGATTTGCCGGGCTTGAATTCACCGAACAGATGGTCTCGCCCGACGACGCCGACGCCCGCAAGGAGCTGTTGCTGCTGGCGCCATCCATCCGCGTGCCCTGCCTGACCCATGACGGCGCCAGGGTCTGGAACACGCTGGCGATTGCGCAATACCTGAACGAGATCAAGCCCAAAGCCGGGCTGATGCCGGACGAACGCATCGCCCGCGCCCATTGCCGCTCGGTCAGCGGCGAGATGAATTCAGGCTTCGCCAATCTGCGCGCCTCGCTGCCGATGAACCTGAAGGGCCATTACCCCAAGCACAAGATCTGGGGCGGCGCGTTGCCAGACATCGAGCGCATTACCGAGATCTGGACCGAATGCCTGGCCAGCTACGGCGGGCCCTACCTGTTCGGCACGCAGCGCGGCATGGCCGACGCGATGTACGCACCGGTCGTCACCCGCTTCCTGACCTATGACGTGCCAATGAACGACGCCTGCAAAGCCTATTGCGCGACCATCATGGCCATGCCGGAAATGCAGGAATGGATCGCCGCCGCCAAGTTGGAGCCCGATGAGATCGAGCAGCTCGACATGGATTTCTGACGTCATTCCAGCGAAGGCTGGAATCCAGGAC
>JBBQKT010000363.1:0-3379 GCA_038327205.1 Burkholderiales bacterium
CCGTTCCAGCAGCTTGATCGCCTCGTCCGGCTGGGCCGATTCGGTCATCACGCGGGCCAGGCCGTAGGAGCCCATCGCTTGCGTCGGTGCGTCGCGCATCATCTGCTCGAACACGCCGCGCGCCTTCGGGAACTGCTTGTCACCGAAGTAGCCGGTGCCCAGTTGGGCCCAGGTCTGGCGCACCTCAATGGCCAGCGTCCTGTCATCGCCCGGTCGCACGCTTTGCAGTTCGCGTTCAGCCTCGGGCCATTGCTTGTCTTGCAGGGCGATCTGGGCGCGCAGCAGCTTGGCATGTTCGGGCTGCTTGGCCTGGGCAGCGGCCGCCAACTCCTTGGCCTTACTGACGCTGCCGCCGGCAATGCTGGGCGCAACCAAATAGAACTGGGACAGCGCCTGGCGGGCCTCGAACAGCATTGGGTCCAGCTCCACCGCGCGGCTCAGGTTGTCCTTGACCTTGCTGGCCAGGCGCATGCCCGCCATCATGCCGCCCGTCATTGCCTGCACGGCCTGCACGGTGCCCAGCGCGTAGAAGCAGGCGGCCTGCGCAGGCTGCTTGTCGATACAGGCTTGCACCGGCTTCACTGCCGCCTCCAGCCGCACGGGCTGGCCCTCGTCCACCGCCGCCAGGGCCAGGGCCACAGCGGCTTGTGCGTCGTCGGGCTGGGCGCTCAGGCGGGCCTGGGCGGCCTGGGTCAGCTCGGTGACCTTGCCGGTGTCGAGCCAGGCCTGCCATTGCGGATCTTTGAGCACCTGGGCGTGGGCGGCCGAAGCCAATAAAGCGAGGCTCAGGATCAGGGGTCGATGCATCATTTGAAAGTCCTCCAGAAGTGCCTCCAACAACCGCGGCGGCAGGCTGATTGTTGACCGGGTAAACACATCGACAGCCATCAACGTGCTCATGACTTTAGGCACTGGCAGGCTGGGTTTTGACATGCTCGACAAAGCGCAGCACTGCCGGTGTGGCGTCGCTGCGCCAGATCAAGCTGGTCTCGCACACCGGCGCGTCCGCCACCGGCTGATAGACCACACCCGGCCGCTGAAAGCCCATCACGCTGGCCGGCACCCAGGCCACACCAATGCCGGCCGAGACCAGGTTGACGATGGTCTGCATCTGGATCGCCTCCTGGGCGATCACCGGCGTGGCGGCGCGGGCGCGGTAATGGGCCAGCACAGCGTCGAACAGCGAAGGCGCAATCTCGCGCGGGAAGATGATCAGCGGCAAGGCCAGCGGATCGCTGCCGGCCTGGGCCTGCTCGCTGCTCAGCGCCAGCACCATCGGCTCGCTGCTGATGCGCCAATGCTCAAAGCCCATTGGCAGCGCGCCGGGGGCGTGGATGATGAAACCGGCATCGATCTCGCCGGCGGCGAAGTTGCGCAATTGCACATCCAGCGTGGCCTCGCGCAAGGTCAAGACGATGTCGGGCTGCTGCTCGCGAAATGTGCGCAGCCAGCGCGGCAGGTCGCCATAGCCGACGGTCGAAACAAAGCCCAGCCGCAGGCGGCCGCTCTGCCCCAGGGCGGCCGCCTGGACGAAGGCAGGCAGTGCATCGGCCTGGGCCAGCAGCGCACGGGCAACCGGCAGCAGGGCCGCGCCCGCCGCGTTCAGCCGCACCGAGCGGCTGGTGCGCTCGAACAGCGCCGCGCCGAGCGCCGCTTCAAGCTTCTGCACCGCCTGGGTCAAGGGCGGCTGGGTCATGTGCAGGCGCTCGGCGGCACGGCCGAAGTGCAGTTCTTCGGCCACGGCGATGAACTGGCGCAGGCTTCGGAGTTCGATCATTGATCTGTTTTGTGAATCAATCAGACGCCAATAATATATTTGAAACTTAATGGCCTAGCAGGGACACTGAGCGCTTCCCGCAGGAGACAACACCCCATGAGCACGCCCTACAACCGCCGGTCCCGCAACATCACCGAAGGCACGGCCCGCGCGCCGAACCGCTCGATGTATTACGCGCTGGGCTACGAGACCGAAGATTTCGCCAAGCCGATGATTGGCGTGGCCAACGGTCACTCGACCATCACGCCCTGCAACTCAGGCCTGCAGGTGCTGGCCGACGCGGCCGTGATTGGCATCAAGGAGGCCGGGGCCAATCCGCAGATCTTCGGCACGCCGACGATCAGCGACGGCATGGCGATGGGCACCGAAGGCATGAAGTATTCGCTGGTCTCGCGCGAGGTGATCTCGGACTGCGTGGAAACCTGCGTCGGCGGCCAGTGGATGGACGGCGTGCTGGTGATCGGCGGCTGCGACAAAAACATGCCCGGCGGCCTGATGGGCATGCTGCGCGCCAATGTGCCGGCCATCTACGTCTACGGCGGCACCATCCTGCCGGGCCATTACAAGGGGCAGGACCTCAATATCGTCAGCGTGTTCGAGGCGGTGGGGCAGTTCAGCGCCGGCAAGATGAGCGAGGAAGACTTTTTGCAGATCGAGCGCCGCGCCATCCCCGGCAGCGGCTCTTGCGGCGGCATGTACACGGCCAACACGATGAGCTCCGCCTTCGAGGCGCTGGGCATCAGCCTGCCGTTTTCGAGCACGCAGGCCAATGTGCACGAAGAAAAGATCACCTCCACCAAGGAGGCCGCCCGCGTGCTGGTCGAGGCCGTCAAGGCCGACCTGAAGCCGCGCGACATCGTCACCAAGAAGGCGATCGAGAACGCCGTCGCCGTCATCATGGCCACCGGCGGCTCGACCAATGCCGTGCTGCACTTCCTGGCGATTGCCCACGCGGCCGAAGTCGAGTGGACGATTGACGATTTCGAGCGCATTCGCACCAAGATTCCGGTGCTGTGCGACCTCAAGCCCAGCGGCAAATACCTGGCTGTCGACCTGCACCGCGCGGGCGGCATTCCGCAGGTGATGAAGACCCTGCTGAAGGCCGGCCTGATCCACGGCGACTGCATCACCATCACCGGCAAGACGGTGGCCGAGAACCTGGCCGCCATCCCCGACATGACCGACGTGCCGCGCGCCGACCAGGACGTGATCCGCGGCATCGACGCGCCGATCTACGCCCAGGGCCATCTGGCCATCCTGCGTGGCAATTTGTCGCCGGAAGGCTGCGTGGCCAAGATCACTGGCCTGAAGACGCCGGTGATGACCGGCCCGGCGCGGGTGTTCGAGGACGAGCAATCGGCGCTGGCGGCCATCATGGCGAACCAGATCGTGGCCGGTGACGTGATGGTCTTGCGCTACCTCGGCCCCAAGGGCGGCCCCGGCATGCCCGAGATGCTGGCCCCGACCGGCGCGCTGGTCGGCCAGGGCCTGGGGGATTCGGTGGGCCTGATCACCGATGGCCGCTTCTCCGGCGGCACCTGGGGCATGGTCGTCGGCCATGTGGCGCCGGAAGCCTACGAAGGTGGCGTGATCGCCCTGGTG
>JBBQKT010000364.1:0-3366 GCA_038327205.1 Burkholderiales bacterium
CTTGTCGGTAGCCGAGCCACACCAAAACAGCCGATGGGCACAGCCCTGCTGCTTCATGGCGCTGGCGCCTCCAGCGCCCAAGGTTTCGCTGAGTTGCGGGAATATCTCTATGACCAAGGCATCGCAAGCATCGCCTTCGACTGCGTAGGCCATGGTCGAACGGGTGGGCTCCAGCTTGGCACCAGCCTGGCGCAACGGGTTGCACAGGTCGAAGCCGTCATGCAGGCGCAGGAAGTGACACCCACCGATCTCACTCTCATCGGCTTCAGCATGGGCGCCTATGTAGCAGTCCGAGTGGCGTCCACACACGGCACGCAAGGCCTTGTTCTCGCCATTCCCGCTGCCTATGCACAGGGAGGCCTTCACCACGCCGTTCGGCCCTGCATTCACCGCGATTCTGAGAAGGCCAAGAAGCTGGGTGGATTCCGACGCATTTGCGCGGATCAGCCGTTACACCGGCGATTTGTTGGTGTTGTCGGCCGAGAACGATCAAACCGTTCCGAGCGAGATTCCGCACAAGTATTTCTCCTCAGCCAAGCAAGTCCGTTCTGGCCGACATCATGTGGTGGCCCGAGCCGGTCACAGTTTGCCCACCCATTACGCCACCGAGCCCGACGCGCGTCTTCCTGTGCATCAGGAAATTGCCCGGCTGTGTTTGCGTGCTGCGCGGTGAACCATCGAGCTCCCTTTTCCCGAAGTGCCATGCCCACCTCGTCCACCCTAACCCTTGCGGCATTGTTTGTTCTGGCGCTCGTTGTCGCCATCCTGCTGCTGGCCGGCCACCGCCTCATCCGCCCGGCGCAACACCCCATCGGCGACCCGCCGCCCGCGTTGCTGGCTGAGTCCATCGTTTTGGCCACCGACACCGGCGGCCAAGTCGCTGGCTGGTTCAGTGCGGGGACGCCTGGCACCGGCGCGGTGCTCTTGCTGCATGGCGTGCGCGGCGATCGGCTGGCGATGCTGGACCGGGCGCTGTTCCTGCACCGCGCCGGTTTCTCGACCCTGCTGATCGACCTTCCTGCCCATGGCGAAAGCGCGGGCGAGTGGATCACTTTTGGCCAGCAAGAAAGTGCTGGCGTTCGCGCAGCCACGGCCTACCTGGCCAAGCGCTTGCCGGGTGAGCGGGTCGGGATCATCGGCGTGTCACTGGGCGCGGCGGCCACGGTGTTGGCCAACCCGCAGCCAGCACCGGCCGCGCTGGTGCTGGAGTCGATGTACCCGACGATTGAAGAGGCGTTGAAAGACAGGCTGGGCCTGCATCTGGGGGCCTGGGCAAGAGCGCTGGCGCCGCTGCTGCTGTGCCAACTGCCCTGGCGCACGGGCGTGTCAGCGGCGGAGCTGCGGCCCATCGAGCGGATCGGCCAGTTGCGCAGCCCCTTGCTGCTCATCTCCGGCGCGCAGGACCTGCACACCACTGCGGCCGAGACCGAGCGGCTGTTCGCTGCGGCGGCCGAGCCAAAAACGCTGTGGATCGTTGAAGGTGCGGCGCATGTCGACCTGCATCAGATCGACCGTGCGGCTTACGAAGCGCGGGTCGGCGGGTTTCTGGCGGTGAATTTGCGTCGGCGCTGAGCGCTGGCTGTGCGTTAGCGAACAGTCAGCAGCAGGGCCCGCGCTCAGCATCCGGTCATATTTCACACTTGGAGATCGCCATGCAAATGATTCGCCCCCTGTCCGCTGCCCTGTTGCTGAGCTTGACGATGGCTTGCACCAGCAATGTTCAAACGCTTGCGCCCAATACCAGCCTGTTGTCGGCAAGCCTGCTGGGTACCAACGAGGTACCGCCTGTCAGCAGCACCGGCTCGGGCAAGGTTGAGGCCACGGTCAACACGCAGACGATGGTGATGAGCTACACAGTGACTTATGCCGGTCTGAGTGGCGCGGCCACGGCCGGGCACTTTCATGGCCCGGCGGCGATGGGCGCGAACAGCGGGGTCGCCTTGCCTTTGAGCGGCGGCTTGGCCAGCCCCATCAAGGGCGAAGCGACCTTGACAGCGGCGCAACTGGCGCAGGTGATGGCGGGCCTGTGGTACGTCAATCTGCACACCGCTGCAAACCCGGGCGGTGAGATTCGCGGCCAGGTGACGGTCAAGCCTTGAGCAAGGGGGTCACGGGCAGGGTCACCGTGAACTCGCTGCCCCGGCCCGTGCCGGCGCTGGTGGCAGCAACGCTGCCGCCATGGGCTTGCACCAGTTCGCGCACGACGGTCAGGCCCAAGCCCATGCCCACGCCGCTGCCGCTGAAGCCCTGGTAGCCCATGGCTCGGCTGTCCTGGGCAAACGGCTCGAACACCGTCGCCAGGGCATCAGCCGTCAGGCCAATGCCGTTGTCAGCCACCACGACGATGACGGCCTCACCCGAGTCGGCGATCAAGGCTGACACCGACACCTCGCCGCCTTCCGGCGTGTATTTGGAGGCGTTGTCGAGCAGATTGCTGAACAGCTGCGTCAGCCGAGCAGCGTCGGCATCCATCAAGATCGGTTTGATAGGCAGCACCAAGCGCAGTTTTTGATTCCGCCCAGCCATCGACGGCCGGGCGCTGGCGATCGCCTTTCGGAGCAGATCGCTCAGGTCAACCCGGCCGCGGGCCAGGTTCAAGCTGCCGGCGTGGGCGCGCGACATGTCCATCACGTCGTCAAGCAGCCGTGTCATGTGCTGCCACTGCGTGTCGATCACCTCTTGCATGCGTGGCAGCAGGGGATCGACAGCGCTGCCGATGCCCAGCACCGATCCGGCAATCCGGATTGGCGCCGTCGGGTTGCGCAACTCTTGCGCCACCACGTCCATGAAATCGGTTTGGCGCTGCTGCGCATGTTCGGCGGCAGCGAGCAGATCGTGGGCGCTCAGCGCCGCCACGACCAATTGCTCATTCGCCTCGCGCAAGAGCTCGTACCGCTGGTCACGCGCGTCAGCAACACCGCTAACAGCCGTTGCCGGGGGGATATTCAAGCGCAGCAAATCGCCGTGCAAGGCATAGGTACCGCGGCCACCCTGCTTGGCGCGGTACATCGCCCGGTCGGCCAAATCGATCAAGGTTTCGGCGTCATCGCCGTCGTCGGGATAGAAGCTGATGCCGACGCTGGCCGACCAGCCCAGCGCTTGACCCTCGAGCGTGCTGGGCACGGCCAGCGCGGCGATCACTTTCTCGGCCGCCCGGATCGCATCGGTCACCTGGTTGACATGGGTCAACAAGATGACGAATTCATCGCCGCCGTAGCGGCTGACCGTATCTTCCTCGCGCACCGCCGCCAGCATGCGCTGGGCGGCTGCTTTGAGCACGTCGTCTCCCAGTGCATGGCCCAGGCTATCGTTGATGCTTTTGAAATAGTCGATGTCCAAAAACAGCACGGCAAGACGCTCGCTGTG
>JBBQKT010000365.1:0-3310 GCA_038327205.1 Burkholderiales bacterium
GGCATTTGTCGTCAAGCTGGCCGAGGCCGCCGGCTTCAAGCTGGCGGGCGCGAGCGAGGTCAATGCCAATCCGAAGGACAAGGCCGACCATCCGAACGGCGTCTGGGCGCTGCCGCCCACCTATGCCAACAAGGACGTGGACAAAGCCCGTTTCGAAGCGATCGGCGAGAGCGACCGCATGACCTTGAAGTTCATCAAGCCCTGATGGGTCGGCGCTTGGGGGCGAACATGCAGAATGATGCGTCGCCGGTATCTTCCGGCTGACGCAGATGCTCTGGAGCACTTCCATGTCAATGTCCACGCCAATGTCCATGCCTCGTCGTATTGCCATCCGCAGCGCCTTCGCCCTGGTGGCTGCCCTGTCCGTCAACGCGGCCCTGGCCCAGCTACCACGCAGCGCCTCGCCCGCCGGGGCGGCGGTGTATTTCATCAGCCCCAAGGACGGCGAAACCATCACTGGCGATGTGGTGGTCCGCTTCGGCCTGAAGGGCATGGGCGTGGCGCCGGCAGGGACGGATACGGCCAACACCGGCCATCACCACCTGTTGATCGACCTTGAGCCGCTGCCGTCGATGGACCAGCCGATTCCGGCCGACGACAAGCACCGGCATTTCGGCGCCGGCCAGACCGAGACCACGCTCAAGCTGGCCCCCGGCCGCCACACCCTGCAAATGTTGTTGGGTGACAAATACCATCAGCCGCACCAGCCACCGGTGCTGTCCGAGCGGATCACCATCACGGTGAAATGACGGCCCAGGTCGCGCGAACAGCCATCATCGGCCGGGGACGGCTGGGGCGCTGTCTGGCGGCTGCGCTGGCCGAGCGCGGCGAGGTGGTGGCGATGGCATCGGCGCGCTCGGCCGATGTTTTTGCCACCCTGGCCGCCGCCGATCTGGTCTTGCTGACGGTGCCCGACGACGCCATCCAGGCGGTGGCCGACGCGCTGCCCTGGCGGCCCGGCCAGGCGGTCGTGCATTGCAGCGGTGCGACCGAATTGACCGCACTGGCCGCAGCGGCGCGCGCCGGGGCGCAGGTGGGCGGCTTTCATCCGCTGCAAATCTTTGCTGACCCTGACGCGGCGGTCCGATTGCTGGCCGGCAGCAGCGTCGCCATTGAAGCCGAGCCGCCCTTGACCTTCGAGCTGCAGCGGCTGGCAGCTCTGTTGGGCATGGTGCCGCTGACCCTGCCACCGGGCAGCCGAGCGGCCTATCACGCAGCCGCCAGTTTTTCGGCCAGCTTCTTGCTGTCGATGCTGGAGGAATCGGTGAGCATTTGGGCCGCCGTCGGCCTGCCCAAAGAGGCGGCCCTCGCGGCCCTGCTGCCGCTGGCACGCGGCACGTTGGCGGCTGCCGCGTCGCGTGGCCTGCCGGGCGCGCTGGCCGGGCCAATCTCACGCGGCGATGTGGGTGTGGTGGCAGCCCATCTGCAGGCGCTGGCTGCCTTGGGCGACGGGCACGAAGCTTTTTATCGTGAGTTGTCCTTGCGCCAATTGCGGCTGGCGCAACACAGCGGGCGCGTCAGCGCTGACACCCTGCAAACCATGGAGGCCCTTCTGCGATGTTCACCGTCTACGGCCTGAACGGCCGCATCTACAGCGGCCCGCTGGAAGGCTTGCGGGCGCTGGGGCCGGTGCAGGCGGTGGCGCGGTTGCGGGCGATTGCGCCGATCACTGGCTCGCCCGGCGATGACCTTGTTGAACCGGCACCGGGCGTGATCGTGGCCGGCCCCAACCCCGATGCTGCGGTCGGCCTGGGCCAACCCGAGCTGATCCCGCGCGAAGCGCTGGCAGCCTATGCGCAGGCGCAGTCCAGCGCCGATGCCGCACCGCGCCAGGTGATCGACCGGGTGGACGCCTTGATGACCCAGCCGGTCATTACCGTGCCGCTGGCGTCCACCCTGGCCGAAGCGATGGCACTGCTGGCGGCGGCCCGCATCGGGCAGGCGCCGGTGGTCGATGCGATGAACCGTCTGGTCGGTCTGGTGCTGCGCGGGGATCTGCTGCCGCAGCCGGCCGATGTCGCAAGCCCCGAGGCTTGGGCGGTCTGGCAGGCACGGCCGGTGGCCGAACGGATGTGGACGCCGGTGCCCAGCGTGCAGCCCGACACGCCCATCCGGCAACTGGCCCAGGTGCTGCTGGAGCTGCGGCTGCCGGGGCTGCCGGTGGTGGCTGATGGCGGTGGCGATGGGGTGGGCCTGCTGCTGGGCTTTGTGTCGCGCAGCGATCTGCTCAAGGCACTGACGCGCGAGCCGCCGGTGGACCTGTGGCGTTGACGGTTTGAGCTGAAGCTCAGGCCGCGATCAGCTCGCCGCTGCGCCCGGGCACCGTGCCCCACTGCAGCGGCTTGATCGGCCATTGCGCCACGCGGCAGCGCTCATGCAGCCCGCCCAGGGTCACCAGGGTGTGGCCCTGCGCCAGCCAACCGGCCAACAGTTGCTCAAACACCGGCGCCAACAGGCCGCCTTCCAGCTCGGCGTGCAGGGTGTAGACCTGGTCGCGCGAGCCGCTTTTGGCGCTCGTTAAACCCAGCAGGTGCTGGGCCACATTGCGCTCGTCCAGGCCGTCGCCGCCAATCAGCTCGTCCAGGGTGGGCAGGGTGGTCGGCAGTTGCAGATGCTTGAGCAGGCGGCCGTTGACGTTGACGTTGTACGGGTTGCGGCCCCGCCCGTCGGACGCGTAGGCCATGCCCCAGTCGTCGAGCTGCTCGAAGGCCGCCGCATTCATCTGCCAACCCGCCGCGCCGTGGGTGGCCGGCCGCATGCCGAAGATGTCGGTGAAACGCTCGAAGGCCAGACGCATCTGCTGGCGTGTCCAGGCATCGCCCTTGTGGCGTACCTGGTCGTGCCAGACGACATGGTCCCAGGTGTGGATGCCGCACTCATGGCCGGCCGTCTGCGCGCTGCGCATCGTGGCCGCTGCACGCAGCCCGATGTCGGGTGCCGGCAGCAGCACGCCGTACATCAGGGTGCGCAGGCCGTAGTGCTGCAGCACCGAAGTGCGCGACACCTTGGACAGAAAGCCCGGCCTGAACACCCGCCGCAACGCCCAGCCGGTGTGATCCGGGCCGAGGCTGAACAAAAAAGTGGCGCGGGCCTGGTGCCGGGCCAAGATGTCCAACAGGCGCGGCACCCCTTCCTGCGTGCCGCGCAGGGTGTCGACATCGACCTTCAGCGCTATCAACGCCATGGGCTTAAGCGTTGGCCTGCGGTTCGACCAACATCCCGGCTTCGACCACCCGGGCCCGGTAGGACTCATAGATGCGGCGCAGCGCGGTGGCCATGTCCACCTTGGGCGCCCAGCCCAGATCGCTCA
>JBBQKT010000366.1:0-3306 GCA_038327205.1 Burkholderiales bacterium
CGCTTCAACACAGCCCCGAAGCCGTCGATGAAACCTAAAAATAGCCTGATGCCTGCCTTGCTCGCACTGTGCTTGGCGCTGCCACTGCTCAATGGCACGGCGCTCGCGCAGACCACCACGCCAGCCGAGCCGACGAGCAGCAGTGCCGTCCGCGCACCGCTCAAGATCGCCCCGGTCGACGACGCCTGGCGCAATAACCTGCCGCGTGATGCGAACACTGCCACGCAGGCGTATCTGGACCGCCTGCCGCCCGCTGCGGTGCAGCGTGCCAATGACTATTTCGAGGGCAAGTACTGGCTGCAGTTGTGGAACTTTTTGCTCGGTCTGGGCATTGCGGCCCTGATGCTGGCGGGCCAGCGCGCCGCGCGGGTGCGGGACTGGGCGCAGCGCGTAGCGCACGGCCGTAGCTTTGTGCGCGACGGGCTGTTCGGCGCGGTGTATTCGGTGGCGGGCTGGGTCTTGAGCTTGCCGCTGATCATTTACGAGGGCTACGTGCGCGAGCATGCCTACGGCATGGCGACACAGAACTTCGCCGCCTGGGCGGGCGAGCAGGGCTTGAACTTGCTGGTGGAGACCCTGCTGGGCGCGCTCTTGGTGGCGATTCTTTATGCGGTGATCCGGCGGGCGGGCGAGCGCTGGTGGCTGTGGGGCTCAGTCACCAGCGTTGCCCTGCTGATGGTGCTGATTCTTGTCTCGCCGGTCTGGATCGCGCCGCTGTTCAACACCTACAAGCCGGTGGAAGACGGCGTCGTCAAGGCCAGCGTGTTGGCGATGGCCCATGCCAATGGCGTGCCGGTGGAAAACGTCTACGAATTTGATGCCTCGCGCCAGACCACCAAGGTCAGCGCCAATGTCAGCGGCATCTTCGGCACGGCCGCCGTGCGCCTGAACGACAACCTCTTGCGCCGCGCCTCGCTGCCCGAGATCCGCGCGGTGATGGGCCATGAGCTGGGCCATTACGTGATGAACCATGTGTACAAGATGCTGACCAGTTTCAGCCTGCTGCTGCTGGCGGGCTTCTTGTTCGTGAAGTGGCTGATGGACCGGCTGCTGGCACGCCACGGCGCGCGCTGGGGCATCAACCCCGCGCTGGGCGCCGGCGATGTGGCCAGCCTGCCGCTGTTCGCTGCGGCGTTCTCGGTCTACCTGTTCATCGCCACGCCGCTGCAGAACACCATCATCCGCACCAACGAGGTGGAAGCCGACCGCTTCGGTCTGAACCTGTCGCGCGAGCCGCATGGCATGGCCGAGGCGTTCTTGAAGCTGAGCGAATACCGCAAGCCCGACCCCGCCGCGTGGGAAGAGTTCATCTTCTTCGACCACCCCAGCGCTCGCCACCGCATCCATGATTCGATGCGCTGGCGGGAGGCGATGGGCACGCCTTAAGTTGCAGTGGCCGCCATCAGCGTGCCGCCTGAACCGTGAACTGCGAAAGCGCTGGCGACCTTGTTGAGAGACTGAAGGGGGTAAGGACTCGCGCCGCCAATCGCACGCATGGGCGAGAAACCACTCAGTTCGTGGCAGGGTCAGCCGATACTGTTACGTCGGCTTACAAAGCTGCAACAACCCTGTTCCAGCCTCTATGCGCGTCTGCTCGCTTTCATCGGTCAAAGATCGCATCGTGCTGGGCCAGCCGCTGCCATTCAGCGTACGCGATGGCAGCCAGATGCTGTTGCTCGCCCGCGGTCAGGTGATCGCCGACGAAGCCCAGTTGGACGAACTTTTTCAGCGTGGCGCACTTGTCGAAGTCGATGAAATCGCTGAGGCGGTGCAACCGGCGCAGCGCGCAAAGCCTGCGAGGCGCCTGGACCGACTCGCGGCCGAATGGGAGCACAGCGCGCAGGACGTGCGCCAGGCACTCAGCGCGCCCACCGCACAGCTGGCCGCAGCGATTAACAGCAGCACCGATCAGCTGCTGTCGCTGATCGAGCACTCGCCCGACATCGCGCTGTCTCAAGTGGTCCGCCAGCCTGACGCCGGCAGCGGACATTACGGCGTCAACCATTCGATTCACGCCGCCACGGCCTGCCGGGCGGCCGCGAGCTTTCTCGGCTGGACGGCCCTCGATCAGCGGCGTGCCTTCCAGGCCGCGCTGACGATGAATCTGGCCATGCTCGATCTGCAGGCACGGCTGTCGACGCAGGTCTCGCCGCTGACCACCAAGCAACGCGAAACCATCCAGGAGCATCCGACCCGCAGCGCCGAGATGTTGAGCCAGGCCGGCATCACCGACGAACTCTGGCTGACCGGCGTGATCCAGCACCACGAGTTGCCGAACGGCACGGGCTACCCCAAGGGCGCGACCGACATCAGCGAGCTGGCCGAGTTGCTGCGTTTTGCCGATGTGTACACCGCCCGGTTGAGCAGCCGCGCCAATCGCCCGGCCATGAGCGCGCAGCACGCCGGCCGCGAGCTCCATCAGTTGGCCGGTGACAGTCCGTTGGCCGCAGCCCTGATCAAGGCCTTCGGCATCTTTCCGCCCGGCAGCCGGGTCAAGCTGGCATCGGGTGAACTGGGCGTGGTGGTGCGCAACGGCGAGAAGGCCTATCACCCGATCGTCGCGACCTTGACCCATGCCAGCGGCGAGCCACGCCGCACGCCCTTGATGCGCGACAGCGCCAGTGATGTGCACCGTGTGGTGGCGCTGCTGTCCGAGCAGGCGATGCCGATGCGGCTGACCGACGAGCAGATCGCGGGCTTGATCACCGGCGCTTGAAGCGATCGAGCGGACTGCTCGACCCAAGCATCACCGCCCGCTCGCCTGCACCGTGAACCGCACCTGCGCAAAACGCCCGCGCCCGTCCATCGCCGTCAGCGCCTGATCGCCCGCCTGCACCAGCTTCAGGCGCAGCGCGGTGTTGGCCTTGTCGCTCTGACCGACGACCTGGCCATTCAGCAGCCAGGTCAGCCCGTCTTGCGCGCCAATGGCCTGCAGATGCAGCGCGAGTTGAGCGCGGCCGGGGGCCGGGCGCAACACGCTGCCGGGCTCCAGGCCGATGATGCGCAGGCCGCCGGCCGTGGCACTGCGCGGCGCGCAGGCAGGCGACCAGGGCAGCGCCTCGATGGGATCACGCTGGGCCGCTTCGATCCAGGGCGCGAGCAGGGTGGGCCAGCGGGCCAGCTCGATGCGTTCGGGGGACTGCCCGGCTGCGCAATCGGGTCGCAAACGCTGTTTTGAATCTCGCCACGCCACCTCGACCAAGCCGCCAGGCCGCAGGCGATCCGGCAGGGTCGGCGGGGCGGCGCCATCGAGCGTCCAGGCCATCCGGCGCTGCAGGCATTGGGCGGGCGGCGTGGCACTCTCGG
>JBBQKT010000367.1:0-3267 GCA_038327205.1 Burkholderiales bacterium
CGCCGCAGCGCTGCCTCGCTGGCGGCCTGCCACTGGCGCTGCCAGCGCTCACCGGCATCCCGTGCCCAGTCCCAAAAAGCATCAAACCCGGCGATCCGATAGCCGCGCAGGAACGGGCTGGGCAGCTGTTTCAGCAAGGCCGCGCCGTCCTGGCTTTCGATGGCGTCGCGCAGGCCGTGCAGGTCCAGCGGCAGCTGCAGGCGCACGCGGCTGCGTTCGCTGTCCAGCGCGGCTTCCTGGCCCCAGCCGATCAGCAGCTGCCGCAGCCGGTGCAGATTGACGCGCAGCTTGTGGCGGGCGTCACCCCGCCCTCCCTCGGGCCAGAACAGATCGGCCAGCGATTCGCGGTCCACCCAATTGCCCAGCGCCGCCAAATAGATCAGCATGCAAGCTGGCAAGCTGGCCGGCAGGCTGTGCCGCACGCCATCGCTGCCCATCCATTCCGGACTCGCCATTAATTTCAGCATGGCTCAAGTTTGCCCGAATGAACTGGCTGAGACGGTGAAGAGACGGTGGCTGTCTAAATTGCCGAGAACCTACAAGGAGCCTTGCCATGCCTGCTCGCCTTCACCCTCTGACGCGCCGCCCTCGTTTGAGCGTCCTCGCCATCGCACTGGCGCTGGCCGGCCCATGGGCCGCACAGGCCGACACCTTCACCTGGACCGGCAGCGCCAGCGGCCAGTGGGCCGATGCAGCCAACTGGGCGGAAGGCGCGGTGGTGGGCGGGGCGACCACCCAGCTGCTGCTCAACACCGCCAACCGGACCAGCACCTTCAACGACATCGCTGGCGGCCTGGTGCTCAACCGACTGACCCTGGGGCCAGCCTCCGGGGTGATGACGGTCAGCGGCCAGGCACTGATCTTTCAGGGTGCGGCGGCCACGCTGGCGGCGCAATCGAGCAGCGGCCACAGCCGCATTCAGAATAATCTGCAGCTGGGCACCGACTTGTCGGTGGAAGGCGGGCCGGGCTTTGACAGCCAGCTGTTCCTGCAGGGCACGATCAGCGGCGCGGCGGCCTTGCGCTTTGCCAGTGGCGTCACGGTGATCAGCGGCAACAACAGCTACACCGGCCTGACGACGGTGGCCAGCGGCGCGGCATTGGGGGTGTCGGGCGTGGCCACAGCGGGCAGCGCCGGGCTGGTGGTTGAAAGCGGCGCAGAACTGCAACTGGTGCGCGCAGGCGGCAATGGCGTCAGCCAGATCACTGCGCCGATTCAGCTGGGCGGCACACTTTCCAGCAACACCAAGAAGCAGCAGGATGTGCTGGGCTTTGCCACCGCAGCAGCTTTTGTCAGCGGCCCCATCAGCCTGACCGGCGACGCCCGCATCTTGGCGTTCGCGGCGACCGGCAGCGGGCTCGATTCAACCGAACTGGTGATCAGCAGCAGCATCAGCCGCAACGCTCACAACCTGACCCTGGACACCGGCGGCGTCAACAACACGCTGCGCCTGAGCAAGACCGTCGGCGGTGATGGCGACCTGCTGCTGCGCGCCAACGGCGGCCAGATTTTTGTGGGCGGCGTGGCGGGCAACGGCTTGATCCGGGTTGCCGGCAGCGGCGGCGAGGTGAGCCTGGGCCCCATCTCCGGCGCCGGTTTGTTGGACGTCAGCATCGGCACGGTCACGGCGGGCGGTGCGATCAGCGGGGCGCGCGATCTGCGGGTCAGCGGCGGCCGCCTGTTGCTGGCCGAGGCGGCACACAGCTTTAGCGGCAGCATCAAGCTGCAAGGCAGCGGCAGCTTGAGCGTCGGGCGGGAAGCCTTGCTGGGCAACGCCAGCAACAGCCTCAGTTTTGAGGGCGGCGGCGCCCTGGTGCTCACTGGCAAGGAGCTGACAGCCCTGGGCAGTCTGACCCGCGCCATCAGCACGACCGGCGGCACCGGGCTGATCGACCCTGGCGCGGGCATGGTGCGCAGCATCAGCAGCACGGTCAGCGGTGATGGCGGGCTGGGCTTTTTCAACTTTGGCTCGCGCACCTTGTTGACGCTGAGCGGCGCCAACTCGTTTGCCGGCGGGCTGAACATCGGCCCCAATATCTCGCTGGCCTTCAATGACGATGGCAATCTGGGCGTGGCCGACGGCAAGATCTTGTTGGGCGGCAGCCTCGTCCTGCCGGTCGGCTACACGCTCAGCCGGCCGCTGGAGCTGTCGGGCAACGACGCGGGCCTGGCCCCGCTCGGGGCGGCCCATCTGATCAGCAGCAACATCAGCGGCGACGGCAGACTCAACTTTGGTGGTGCGGCCACCTTCACCTTGAGCGGCAGCAACACGCACACCGGTGGCGTGGCGCTGGCCGGTCAATCGAATGCTCAGCCGACCGCGCTGGTGCTTGACAGCGATGCACGCCTGGGTGCCTCGGGCGGGGTGCTCAATATCGGCCGCCAGAACGGCTTTTTCGTCCTGCCCGGCCTGCTGAGGGCAGCGGCCGACCTGAGCATCAACGCCAGCCGCAGCACCAGCTTTCGTGCGATGACGGTGGACACGAACGGCTTCGACGTCAGCTTCAACCAGCCGATCAGCGGGCGCGGCATGACAAAGACCGGCGCTGGCGTCTGGCGGCTCAACACGGCCAACACCGACGGCAGCAATGTCAACGAGGTGCAGGTGCTGCAGGGCAGTTTGCAGCTGGGTATCAACGAGGCGCTGGGCACGCGCGCCTCGGTGAGCGTGGCAGGGGGCGGCACGCTCGATTTGGCTGGCCGCACGCTGACGCCGACCGATATTTCGGTCGCCGACGGTGGGGTATTGAACCTTGGCCAGGGCGGCAGCTTGCGCACCCGCATCGGCGAGTTCAATGGCGGCATCACCGGCACTGGCAGCGTGGTGCTGGGGCTGGCGGGCTTCAGCCCTGGCGACACCCGTTTCAACGCGGCCAACAGCTTCAGCGGCAGCGTCAGCCTGTTGCACGGCTCGCGCCTGGTGCTGAACCATGAACAGGCCTTGGGCGGGAATGGTGGCGGTGGTGGCAGCAGCGGCATCAGCCTGTTGCTCGACAACGGCACCCTCGTCGCCGGTAACCTGCTCGCCGGGCCGGTGCTCATCAGCGCTGCCACGCCCTTGTCGATCGGCGCAGGCGGCGCGGGTTTTTCGGCGGACGGACAGTCGCTCATCATCGAGCGCCAACTGACCGGCAACCAGCGCCTGAGCTTCTTCCGCGGCAGCCGCCCCGGCGAGAGCCTGCCCTACGACGTGCGGCTGGCCAATGCCGCCAACAACTTTGTCGGCAATATCCAGTTGGGCGACCCGGTCAGCTTCGGACCGGCCAT
>JBBQKT010000368.1:0-3226 GCA_038327205.1 Burkholderiales bacterium
CAATGCGTTTCGCGAAGCGGTGCTGGTGCAATACCCCCATGCCGGGTCGTGGACGATTGCCTTCGTCACCGGCAAGCCGGGCGGCGAGGTGGCCGAAGCCCTGGGCGATGAGCATGTGAGCCTGTACGTGCCCACCACGCCCAACCCGACCTCGGGCTTTTTCCTGATGATGCCGCGCAGCGCGGTGCGGCCGCTGAAGATGAGCGTGGACGCGGCGCTCAAGCACATTATTTCGATGGGTGTGGTGGCGCCGGATGAACCGCACCCACCGTCCCTGAATGCGAGCAACCCGCCGGGGCCGTCGAATCTGCCGGGTTGAACGTCCCGGCCTGCGTTCAACCCTGAGGGCTGCCAGCCTGCCAGCGCCATCACTTCCGATTTTTCAGATTCAACTCGCTTCCTGGAGTTAACACCATGCGCACCTGCTACGCCGGTCAAGTCAGCGAAAAGCTGCAAGGACAAACCGTCACCCTGATGGGCTGGGCCCATCGCCGCCGCGACCATGGCGGCGTCATCTTCATCGACCTGCGCGATCGCGAAGGCATCGTCCAGATCGTCTGCGACCCGGACCGGGTCGAGATGTTCAAGATCGCGTCTGAAGTCCGCAACGAGTTCTGCCTCAAGATCGTGGGCCTGGTACGCGCTCGCCCGGCCGGCACCGAAAACGCCAATCTCACCAGCGGCAAGATCGAGGTGCTGTGCCAGGAGTTGGAAGTGCTGAACGCCTCGGTCACGCCGCCGTTCCAGCTTGACGACGAGAACCTGTCGGAGACAACACGCCTGACGCACCGCGTGCTTGACCTTCGCCGCCCGTACATGCAAAACAACATGATGCTGCGCTACCGCGTGGCCATGGAAGTGCGCAAGTTCCTCGATGAGCAGGGCTTTGTCGACATCGAAACCCCGATGCTGACCAAGAGCACGCCCGAAGGCGCACGCGACTACCTCGTGCCTTCGCGGGTTCACGACGGCATGTTTTTCGCGCTGCCGCAAAGCCCTCAGTTGTTCAAGCAGTTGCTGATGGTGGCCGGCTTTGACCGCTACTACCAAATCACCAAATGCTTCCGCGACGAAGACCTGCGGGCCGACCGCCAGCCCGAGTTCACGCAAATCGACATTGAGACCTCCTTCCTGACCGAGGAAGAGATCCGTGCGATGTTCGAGGGCATGATCCGCCACGTCTTCATGAAGGCGCTGAAGGTCGATCTGGGCGACTACCCGGTGATGAAGTACAGCGAGGCGATGCACCGTTTCGGCTCCGACAAGCCCGATCTGCGCGTCAAGCTTGAATTCACCGAGCTGACCGATGTGATGGGCACGGTGGACTTCAAGGTGTTCTCGACCCCCGCCACCACCAAGGGCGGCCGCGTGGTGGCCCTGCGTGTGCCCGGTGGTGCAGCGATCACGCGTGGCGAGATCGACAGCTACACCGAGTTCGTCAAGATTTACGGCGCCAAGGGCCTGGCCTGGATCAAGGTCAATGAGGTGGCCAAGGGCCGCGAGGGGCTGCAAAGCCCGATCGTCAAGAACCTGCACGACCCCGCGATTGCCGACATCCTGTCCCGCACCGGCGCACAGGACGGCGACATCCTGTTCTTCGGCGCCGACCGTGCCAAGGTCGTCAATGACGCCATTGGCGCGCTGCGGCTGAAGGTCGGCCACAGCGAGTTTGCCAAGGCGCGCGGCCTGTTCAACGACGTCTGGGCACCGCTGTGGGTGGTGGACTTCCCGATGTTCGAGCAGAACGAGGAGGGCGGGCGCTGGAACGCAGTGCACCACCCGTTCACCGCGCCGAAGGACGGCCATGAAGATTTGATGGAAACCGACCCCGGTGCCTGCATCTCCAAGGCCTACGACATGGTCTTGAACGGCTGGGAGCTGGGCGGTGGATCGATCCGTATCCACAAGGCCGAGGTGCAGAGCAAGGTGTTCGCCGCGCTCAACATCGGCCCCGAAGAGGCGCAGGAAAAGTTCGGTTTCCTGCTCGACGCGCTGCAATACGGCGCGCCGCCGCACGGTGGCCTGGCCTTCGGCCTGGACCGCATCGTCACGATGATGACCAAGGCCGAGTCGATCCGCGACGTGATCGCCTTCCCCAAGACGCAGCGCGCCCAATGCCTGCTGACCGGTGCCCCGTCGAACGTGGACGAGAAGCAGCTGCGCGAGCTGCACATCCGGCTGCGCAACTCGGCACTGGCCGGGGCGGACTGATCGCGCTGAGCCATTAGAAAAGCGCCTTTGGGCGCTTTTTTTGATTCAGCCACTTCAACGCCCATGGCCACCGGCTTGCGGTGGCAGGCCTTCGATATGCTCGGACACTTTGAAAAGCTGGGCCCCTGTGAAGAACATTGCTGCCGCCAAGCCGGGCCTACCGGATAAGCAAAACCGTGCACGCTGGGAGCGCATCGTCATGCGTCACCCGGCGTTGGCGCTGCCGCTGTTGCGCGGCCTGATGAGATCGGGTGATGCGGTGGCTGCGCGTGCCGCCTTGCAAGCCAGCTTCTTCGTGCTCGAACGCTGGGGCCGGGCGGCTGAGTTACAGGGCGAGTTGCAGCTGGCCCTGCAACAGACCCGCGCCCAGCGCGCACTGTCTGAGGCCGCTGAACTCAGTGAGGCGCTGGGCCGCCTGCATTACCAACGGGGCGATTACGCCCAGGCCTGCGATGCCTGGAGCCTGACGCTCGACTGGGCTACCGACGATTCGCGCAGCGCTTGCCTGGCGCGCATCGGCCTGGCCCATTTGTGCTTTGCGCTGGGGGACTGGGCGCGCGGTGGGCGGGTGCTGGATCAGGCCGAGCTGCACTACGCCAACCTCGCACACGAGCCCTATCTGCGCGCCAAGATTGCCCTCAACCGCGCTACCTCGCTGCGCGCCACCTTGGGGCCGCAGGCGGCCTTGTTGGCGCTGGATGAGGCCCTCAGCGCCGCCCGTGAGGCCGGTCACCGCGATTACCAGGCCGAGGCGATCTGGCAGCACGCCCGCTGCGCCCGCGACAGCGGCGACGCGGCTCTGGCCCTCGCTCTGGGTGGACAGGCACAGGCCCTGGCTCAGCGCTGCGGCTACCGCTGGCTGCAAGCCCATGCGGCCCTGCTGCTCAGTGAGTTGAGCAGCGGCGATGTGGCCCTGGCCTGGGTACGGCAGACCTTGGCCTTGGCCGAGGCGATCCAGTCGCGTTCGACCGAGGCGGCGGCGCACAGCCGGCTGGCCGAGTTGATGCGCGAACGC
>JBBQKT010000369.1:0-3224 GCA_038327205.1 Burkholderiales bacterium
GAGCCGGGTCGGCCGCCTGCGGCGCTGATCAGCGGCGCAAGCGTCGATGCGCCAGCGTCAGTGGCTGCTGTCCTACAGCGTGACAGCCGCGCGTCTCTCAGCCGGCGAGCAGCCGCTGCGCGACCATGCGGTCTTCCGAAATCAGCAAAGGCGACCATGAGCATCCTCGGCAATATTCTTGGCAAGATCTTCCCGTCCTTCAAAACCACCGAACCGGCCTCATCCTCCGAGCCGGCAGCACCCGACTCCGCCTCTGGCGGCGTGCCCGTGACTCCCACCACCATGACCACGGTGGATGTGCAAGCGCTGCTGGACGGCATGGCTGCGCAGAACTCGCAGCCCTTGAACTGGAAGACATCGATCGTCGATCTGATGAAGCTGCTGGGTCTTGACAGCAGTCTGGCCGAACGCAAGTCGCTGGCCACCGAGCTGGGCTACAAGCAAGACATGGCCGACAGCGCCGCCATGAACATCTGGCTGCACCGTCAGGTGATGAACAAGCTGGCCGCCAACGGCGGCAAGGTGCCCGCTGATCTGCGCGACTGATCGCCTCCTTTTTTCCTCTCAACCTGAATACTGAAAGAACCCCATGGGCATCATCTGGACCATCTTGATCGGCTTCGTCGTCGGCGTTGTTGCGAAATTCCTGATGCCGGGCCGCGACCCGGCCGGCTTCATCATCACCGTGGTGATCGGCATCGTCGGCTCATTCGTGGCCAGTTTTCTGGGCAGCGCGTTGGGCTTCTATCGCCAGGGCGAACCGGTCGGCTTCATCGCGGCCGTGATCGGCGCCATGATCTTGCTGTTTGGCTACCGCCTGATCGCCGGCCGCCGCAGTTGATTGCCAACTGCAGCCCGCGCAGCGGCGACTGAGCCGGCAGCGCGGTCATGGACTTTGCCATCTGGGTCACTGTCGGCGGGGCGTTACTGGTGCTGATGGCGCTGAGTGGCACGCTGTTCGCGCGTCTGCCGCTCAGCACCGCCATGCTGTATCTGGGCGTGGGCGTGGCACTGAGCCCCTTCTGGCTGGGTGCAGTCGATCTGCAGATGCTGAAGGCCGCGCCGATGTTGGAGCACCTGACCGAGGCGGTGGTGCTGATCTCGCTGTTCACCTCCGGTCTCAAGCTGAGTGTGGGCCTGCAAGATCGACGCTGGTTGCCGCCCTTGCGGCTGGCCCTGCTGTCCATGGTCATCAGCGTGGTGGCAGTCACCCTGATCGGGACTTGGCTGCTGGGCCTGTCGCTGGGTGCCGCCGTGCTGCTGGGCGGCATCCTGGCACCGACCGACCCGGTCTTGGCCTCGGACGTGCAGGTCGCCGATGCGGCGGACCGTGACGCCTTGCGCTTCGCGCTGACCGGTGAAGGCGGGCTCAACGACGGCACCGCGTTTCCGGTGGTGATGCTGGGCCTGGGCTTGCTGGGCCTGCATGAGATCGGTGACTACGGTTGGCGCTGGGTGGCTGTTGATCTGCTGTGGGCCAGCGCCGCCGGTCTGGTGATCGGCGCCCTGCTCGGCAGCTCGCTGGGCAAATTGGTGCTCCACTTGCGGCGCGAGCACAAAGAAGCCGTCGGCTATGACAACTTCCTGGCACTGGGACTGATCGGCCTGGCCTATGGCATGGCCCTGCTGTGCCATGCCTACGGCTTTCTGGCCGTCTTCGCCGCCGGGGTGGCCTTGCGGCGGGTCGAACACCAGGCCATGAAGCCTGCCGACGCCGATGCGCCGGCCAATGCCATGCTCGGCTTCAACGAGCAGCTCGACCGCATCGGCGAATTGTGTGCGGTGATCGTGATCGGCCTGCTGCTTTGGGCCGTGCAGTGGCAGCACGTGGCGTGGTGGTTTGTCGCTGCCCTGATGCTGGTGGTGAGGCCCGCTTCGGTGGCGCTGGGTTTGCTGGGCGCACGCATGCTGCCTGCTCAGCGGCGGCTGATCGGCTGGTTTGGCATCCGCGGCGTCGGCTCGCTGTTCTACTTGGCCTATGCCATCAACCACGGCATCAAACCGGCACTGGCCGAGGTGCTGACGGCGCTGGTGTTGTCGGTGATCGCCAGTTCCATCATCGTGCACGGCATTTCAGTCACGCCGCTGATGAGCGCCTACACGCGCCGGCGCAGCCGACGCTGACAGGCAGCAGGCCGCCGTCAGCCGACTGCGCGCCGTGCGTTCTCGAACATCCGCATCCATGGGCTCAACGCGCTCTTGTCACCGCTGGTCCAGCTCATCTGGATGTTGCGGAAGACGCGTTCCGGGTGCGGCATCAGCACGGTGAAACGGCCGTCCGCCGTGGTGACCGAAGTCAGGCCGTCCGGACTGCCGTTGGGGTTCAGCGGGTAGACCTCGGTCGGCGCGCCGTGATGGTCGACAAAGCGCATCGCCCGCGCCACGGTGGCGGCATCACCGCGCTGCGAGAAGTCGGCAAATCCCTCGCCGTGCGCCACGGCGATCGGCAGCCGACTGCCTGCCATGCCGCTGAAAAACAGGCTCGGTGACGGCAGCACCTCAACCATCGCCAGCCGCGCCTCGAACTGCTCGCTCTTGTTGCGGGTGAACTTGGGCCAGGCGGCAGCGCCGGGGATGATGGGCGACAGGGCCGCCATCATCTGGCAACCATTGCAGACACCCAGGGCGAAGCTGTCGCTGCGGGCAAAGAAGGCCTTGAACTGATCGGCCAGCACCGGGTTGAACATGATGCTGCGTGCCCAGCCCTCGCCGGCACCCAGGGTGTCGCCGTAGCTGAAGCCACCGCAGGCAACAAAGCCCTTGAACTGATCGAGCCCAACCGCGCCGGCTTGCAGATCGCTCATGTGCACGTCGTAGGTGTCGAAGCCGGCCAGCGCCATCGCGTAGCTCATCTCGACATGCGAGTTGACGCCCTGCTCGCGCAGGATCGCCAGCTTGGGGCGGGCGCCGACATTGATGAAGGGGGCTTCCGCCGGGTCAAACGTCAGATGGACATGGCGGCCCGGATCATCGGCCAGGCCGGTCTGCCCATGTTCGCTGTCGGCGCAGGCCGGGTTGTCGCGCAGCTGGGCGATGCGCCAGCTGACGGCATCCCAGGCCTGATGCAGCGCCGCCAGCGGCGCGCTGAAGACTTTTTTGGCATCACGCCAGACCTCCATCGTCGCCGTGTGATTCGGTTTGCCGACGACATGGCTGATCTTCGACAGGCCGTGCGCGCGCAGCACCTGCATCGCGGCGTCGCGCTCGGCCGTCGGCACTTGCAG
>JBBQKT010000370.1:0-3218 GCA_038327205.1 Burkholderiales bacterium
CCGCCGTGCGCTTGATGACGCGGGCATTGCCCATCATGTGCTGGCCGAATGCATCGACATCGCCGACGAGGCCTGGCGTGCCGCCGCCGAGGGGCTGCTGCGGCCCTCGCGCTGGGTGGTGGTGCTGGCGCACAGCAGCGACGAGGGCCGGGCTTTTGGCTTGGCGGCCAAGGAGCGTTATCGGCATTACGTGGTGGCCGATGGCGAGACGGTGCCCGCCGCCGCGCCGAACAGTTCGCTGCTCGCCGCGCTGAAGATCAACGCGAAGATTCCCGGCTGGCTGCTGCGCCAGCTGGGCAGCATCCGCTGTGTGAACGACACCGAAGCCGGCGCCAAGCTAGGCGGCGAATGGATCACGCCCGAAGCCTATTACCGCGACGGCCGTGGTGGCCGCAGCCTCTGGGTCGAGCCGCGCGACTTTCAATACGGCACCTCGGCGCTGGACGCGCGCCGTCAGTCGCTTGAAAAGGAGCTGAGCCGCTACGACGGCGAGCTGACCCGCGTCGCCAAGGAGCAGGCCGAGGTCGAGCGCCAATTGAAGGACGCGCAGCGCGCCGCGCAGGGCCACAAGGCGGCCAAGGAGCTGAGCGAACGGGCCGCAGAGTTCGCCGAAGGCCGCGCCCGCCTGCCGGCCCTGCGCCAGGCGCGGGTTGAGTCGTCCACCCGCATGGGCGCGCTCGAAGCCGAGCACGACCGGGCGCTGACCCAAGCCACCCGCAGCGAGCGCGATTACGAAGCGGCGCAGGGCGGGCTGAAGGCCAGCGAGGAAAACGTGCTGCGCATCCAACGCGATCAAGAAGGCCGCAGGCAAGACCTGAGCCTGGCTGCCAAGGCCTCGAAAGCCGCGCGTGCCAACTTCCCGGCCAGCTGGGTCGCACTGACCAAGATCGCCGCGCTGCGCGATGAGTTCGAGAACGCCAAGCAGGCCGAAATCGCGATGCGCCATGTGCAGCAGGAGCTGGACACCGGAACATGGGAGGTTGACTCTGCGGTGCAGGATCGCCATGCGCGGATGAGCGTGTCGGTGCTGGAGCAAACCACCCAGCTCGACGACCGCCGCGCCAGCAACGAGATGGCCCGCATCGCCGCCTTCAATGCCCGCGAGCGCTACATCGACGTGCTGCGCGCGACGGTGCGCCGCTACAAGAAAAACGTGCAGGAGCTGGGCGAGTTGGCCGGCGTCAGCGCGCAGGCTGAACTGCCGCATTTGGACAACGACGACGCGGTGCTGGCGCAAGCCGGTCTGCAGGTGAAGTTCAACTTCGACGGCAAGGGCGAGGTCGGCCTGAACGACGGCGAAGCCTCGGGTGGCCAGCAGGTTTTGAAGAGTCTGATCTTGCTGGTGGGCCTGATGAAAGACGACGACAGCCCCGGCGGTTTCGTCTTCATCGACGAGCCCTTTGCGCACCTGGACGTGCGCAATATCCAGCTGGTCGGCCATTTCCTGCGCAGCACCCGCGCGCAGTACCTGCTGACCACGCCGATCACCCACAACGTCGAAGTTTTCGAGCCGAGCGAGATCACCCTGGTGACCAGCAAGAAGGCCCGTGGCGCGCGCTGGGCACCGCCGATCGCGGTGTTGGCGCGGCGGCCGGAGACCTCGGTTTACGGTTGAATTACGGAGAAACGGAACACACCATGACCCACAAAGCCTTCATCGCCGGCGTCGGCATGATTCCCTTTGTCAAGCCCGGCGCCAACGAGCCTTACCCGGCGATGGCGGTCAAGGCCGGGCAGTTGGCACTGAGCGATGCTGGCATCGCCTACGACGCGATCGAGCAAGCCTATGTCGGCTACGTCTACGGCGACTCCACGGCGGGGCAGAAGGCGCTGTACTTGATCGGCATGACCGGCATTCCGATCTTCAACGTCAACAACAACTGCTCCACCGGCTCGACCGCGCTGTTCCTGGCGCGGCAGGCGATTGAATCGGGTGCGGCGGACTGTGTGCTGGCGCTGGGCTTCGAGCAGATGAACCCGGGTGCGCTGGGTTCAGTGTTCAATGACCGGCCCAGCCCGTTCGAGGCCTTCGACCACGAAGCCGCCGAGTTGGTCGGCATGCCCGAGTTGCCCCTGGCCCTGCGCTATTTCGGCGGTGCGGGCCTGGCGCATATGAACAAGTACGGCACGCCGCTGGCAGCCTTTGCCAAAGTTCGCGCCAAGGCCAGCCGCCACGCCGCACACAACCCGCTGGCCCTGCTGCGCAAGGAACTGACGGCCGAGGACGTCTTGGCCGCGCCGATGTTGTGGCCCGGCGTGATGACCCGTCTGATGGCCTGCCCGCCCACCTGCGGCGCGGCGGCGGCCGTGCTGGTGTCGGAGCGCTATGCCAAGGCGCACGGCCTGCGCGCTGACGTCTACATCGCCGCCCAGGCGATGACCACCGACCGGCCCGACACCTTCGACAGCCACGACATGATGAAGCTGGTCGGCTACGGCATGAGCCAGGCCGCCGCACAGGCGGTCTACGAGCAGGCGGGCATCGGCCCGGATGAGCTTGATGTCGTTGAGCTGCACGACTGCTTTGCGCACAACGAGCTGATCAGCTACGAGGCACTGGGCCTGTGCGCCGAAGGCGGCGCGGCGGCCTTCATCGACGCGGGTGATAACACCTATGGCGGACGGGTCGTCACCAACCCGTCCGGCGGCCTGCTGTCCAAGGGCCATCCGCTTGGCGCGACGGGGCTGGCGCAGTGCTATGAGCTGACGCACCAGCTGCGCGGCACGGCGGAGCAGCGGCAAGTCGAGGGCGCGCGCATCGGCCTGCAGCACAACCTGGGCCTGGGGGGGGCCTGCGTGGTGACGATGTACCGCTCAATCTAGACTCCCGCTCAAGCTGCCGCCCTTGGCAGCCAATCAGTGGAGCTTGAAGAATGATTGAAACCACCGCGCGTGCGTTTCGCGGCTTGATGGCTGGTCTTGCGTTGCTGGCCGTGCCGACGCTGCCGGCCCTTGCCGCGCCGACCTCGATCCCGACCTACGGCTTCGAGGTAATACGCAGCTATCCGCACGACCCGAATGCCTTCACCCAGGGCCTGTTCTTCAAGAACGGCGTGATCTATGAAAGCACCGGCCTGGAAGGTCGCTCGTCGATCCGCAAGGTGAGGCTTGAAACCGGCGAGGTGCTGCAGCAGGTGGCGCTGCCGCCCGGCTTGTTTGGCGAGGGCATCGTCGATTGGGGCGAGCAGATCATCAGCGTCACCTGGCAGACGCAGCTG
>JBBQKT010000371.1:0-3180 GCA_038327205.1 Burkholderiales bacterium
TCTCGGCCGCCAAGAAGAACCCCTACGCGGCACAACTCAAAAAGCAAATCACCATTCGCCTGGATGAAGAATCGATCACGTATTTCAAGTCGATCTCCGAGGACGTAGGGATTCCGTATCAAAGCTTGATCAATCTCTATCTGCGAGATTGCGCAGCGAGCCAGCGCAAGCTCAATCTCGATTGGAAGTGACGCGCCTCCGATCGGCAGCATGCCTGACCGCTTTTCCGGACCCTGCCTTTATGTCTGCACACCAGTGCCTCGCCGCCGGCCGTCATGGAGTGCTTAGGTTTTGCGCCGAGCGGCGGCAGAGCGAAGCGGCGTGTTGGTTTTTTTCGTAAACAAGCGCGACAGCATTGCGAATCCGATGACACATTCAATGCGTCATCTGTCTCTCAGGTCAGTCGCCTTATGGCTTGCTGAAACTCGCGATGTAGTTGACCGACAGGTCCTTCGTCCACCAGGCCCGGTGGATGACCGGCAGATAGCCCATGCCGCGACGGTCGTGCGGCAGCAGCCCGCAGGCTCGTGCAGCCTGGTTCAGCTCCTCGGGTTGCACGAGCTGCGACCAATGGTGGGTGCCGCGTGGCAGCACCCGAAAAATGAACTCGGCGCCGACGATGGCGGTGACCCAGCTGCGTGCCGTGCGGTTGATGGTCGACACCAACAAAAGCCCGCCGGGTTTGAGCTTGCTGCTGGCTTCTGCAATGAAACGCTGCAGGTGGTCCACATGCTCCACCACTTCGAGCAGCAGCAGCACGTCGAAGGTGTCGTCGGCCTGCAAGGTGTCTTGCGGTTCGCCCACCCGGTAGTCGATGGTCAGTCCTCCGGCCGCCGCATGCAGACGTGCCGCAGCGATGCTGTTCGTGGCCGCATCCACGCCCACCACCTGCGCGCCGCGCGCCGCCAGCGGCTCGCACATCAGGCCCGCGCCGCAACCGATGTCGGCAATGCGCAGCCCCTGCAGATCGCCGGGCTGGCGGCCGAAGCGCTCGGCGATTTGTTCGAGCACATAGCCCAGCCGCAGGCCGTTCATCACATGCAGGGGCCGCATCGGCCCGGCGCTGTTCCACCAGGTTGCAGCCAGGCGGTTGAAACGCTCGACCTCGTCGGGACGGATGGTGCTTGCGGGCGCCGCTGAAACGTTGTTGTTTGCCATGATCTTGCCGCGTTAAGCCAGGCGCACCAACACAAACCCGGAGGCTGCGATATGGGCCAGGGTGATGAGGACCGACAGCCCGTGCAGCCACTTGAAGCGCTGCTTTTGGCCGCTGTCGGTGGCACGGTTGATCGCAGGCATCAATTGCTGCCGGGTGGGCAGCGTGGTGATCGCCACCGCCGCCATCACCGCGCTTGCCACCGCATCATGCGGCCACAGCAAGGCGGCGGCCACGAGCGCCGTGCCGAGCACGAACAAATAAAACCACGGGAACGCCCGGCGCAGAACCAGCCGCGCAGCGTCGGCCGGCAGGGCGGTGAACAACACGGCTGCAAAGCCGAAGGAGTACAGCGTCATGCCGCCAAAGAGCAGGGCTGTGGTCAAGACTGCGAGCGAAGAAATCATGCGGGTGCCAATGGGAAACACTGGCGGATTATGGGAGCGCACCGGCAATCCAGGTGCGCCGAGGGGCATCGCACCCGCGCATCGCAACAATGCGTCCGCGAACGAACCGAGTCTGGATACCTGCCTTCGCAGGAATGACGGGCCGGGTGCGACGCGTCAACCCAGAATCAGCTGCAAGCTCTGCTGATAAAGCCCGGTCAGTTGATCCAGCTGGCTGAGCAGCACTTCGCTGCTGCGGGCCAAGCCGGCTGCGGCTTCGGCCCCCTGCACATCGCGCAGGCTGCGCAGCAGCCGCCCCCATTCGTCGCGCACCTCGGCCAGCAGGCTGCGGATGTCGGCGCTGCTGAGCGGGGCGGTTTCCAGCTCGACCAGGCCGGCTTCAAAGGCCGTCAGCCCCTCGGCAATACGGCTGGGGGCAATGCCAGGCAGCAAGTCAGCCAGCAGCGCGTCCTTGGCCAGGCGCTGCGACAACATTCGTTGGCGGCCGCACAGATTGACCAGGTGCAGCGGCTTGCCGGCACCGGCCGCCTCGATCTCGGCGGTCAATTGTTCGGACAGCGCCAGCAGGCCCTCGGCGGCAGCGTCAGCCTCGGTCAACGCTGCCGCGCTGGGCTTGCCGACCAGCAGCGGCTGCAACAGGCCCCAGGCCTGCCGCGCAAGCGCCAGGGTGGCGCCTGCGCCGTGCACGTCGGCCAACTGTTGCAGGCGCCCCAGATTGGCCTCGACCCGCGCGCAGGATTCGTCCTGCAAGGCCTTGGCGCGGCGTGGCTCGATGGCCGCCGCGCGCTGGGCCAGCAGCTTGACCAGCCGCTGCGACAGCATCCGCTGCTGCCCGGCCAGATTGACCGCCTCCGCCAGTGCCGCCGCCCGCACGACAGAGCGGGAGACCTCGCCCAGATTCATCTGCGTGAACATCGCCGCCTCGCGCAGCAGGCGGAAGGCGGCGGGTTCGTCCAGGCTGCGCCCGGCCATCAGCAGGCCCTTGGCCTTGTCGGTCCATTTGCGGTCGGCCATCTGGGTGTGCAGCGTGGCCAAGCGGGCGGCTTGCCAGCAGGCCCAGCCGAGTTGATGGTGCAAGGCCTCGGCGCTGGGCGGCAGGGCGTCGAGCCAGACCTGCACGCCGGCGTTGAAGCCTTGGCGGCGTTGGGCGGGGCTGGCCTGCGGGGCGATGCAGACGAAGGGCAAATTTGCAGTGGCCAGCGCGGCGGCGAGATCGTCGCCTGACTGGGCAACCATCAGCCCCACCTGGGCCTCCGGATCGCGGGCGTCATGCACCAAGCTGCGGCGGTCTGATGCGATGACGACGGTGCAGCCTCGCGCTTTCAGTGCGCTTTGGGTGACTTGCCACGCCGCGCCGGCCGCCCATTCGGCAGGGCACAGCAGCAGGATTCGCGTGGGCAGATCGGTGTCGGGCATGCAGCTTTGAGAGGAGAAGAGGCGGTTCGACGCAGCATAAAGCAGGCCCGCTGCGCGCCAAGCAGGGGCTGCTGGCACGGCTCGTGCATGCAAAGCACTGTGGCGCAACGAGGCGCTGCAATCCCAGCACCGCGAAAGCGCTGCATCGTTTGTTGAAGGCCTCGCCAAGCCCGGTGCTTGTCGCGGCCTTTTTGCGTTCTA
>JBBQKT010000372.1:0-3179 GCA_038327205.1 Burkholderiales bacterium
CAGGTTTTGATCCAAAGTTTGCATCCCTTGTGCATTGCCGGTCTGGATGGACGAGTACATCTGCGCCACCTTGTTTTCGCGGATCAGATTGCGGATGGCCGAGGTGCCCAACATGATCTCGTGGGCGGCCACGCGGCCCGAGCCGTCCTTCAGTTTGCACAGGCTTTGTGACACCACCGCCACCAGCGATTCACTGACCATCGCCCGCACCATTTCTTTCTCGGCCGCCGGGAACACGTCAACGATGCGGTCCACCGTCTTGGCGGCCGACGAGGTGTGCAGGGTGCCGAACACCAAATGGCCTGTTTCGGCGGCGGTCAAGGCCAGGCGGATCGTTTCAAGATCGCGCATTTCACCGACCAGCACGCAGTCCGGGTCTTCGCGAAGCGCGGAGCGCAACGCGTTGGAGAAGCTCATCGTGTGCGGCCCGACCTCGCGCTGGTTGATCAGGCTCTTCTTTGATTCGTGGACAAACTCGATCGGGTCTTCGATCGTCAGGATATGGCCGTATTCGTTTTCGTTCAGATGGTTGACCATGCCCGCCAGGGTGGTCGATTTGCCCGAGCCGGTCGGGCCGGTCACCAGCACCAGGCCACGCGGCTTGAGCGCCAGTTCGGCAAACACCTTGGGCGCGTTCAGCTGCTCCAAGGACAATATCTTGCTGGGAATAGTGCGGAACACCGCGCCGGCGCCACGATTCTGGTTAAAGGCATTGACCCGAAACCGCGCCAGGCCCTGAATTTCAAATGAAAAGTCGACCTCCAAGGTCTCTTCGTACATCTTGCGCTGCGAGTCGTTCATGATGTCGTACACCATGTCGTGCACGGCGCGGTGATCAAGCGCCTCGACATTGATGCGACGTACATCGCCGTGCACCCGGATCATCGGCGGCAGGCCGGCCGAGAGGTGCAAGTCCGAGGCCTTGTTCTTGACCGAAAATGCGAGAAGTTGGGTGATATCCATGCGGACCATTATGGCGACGATCTCTGAGAACCTAAGCAGCACACAAGACCGCATTCATGGCGCAGTTCAAGCAGCCGGGCGAAGCCCCGGCAGCGTCAGCTTGCTGACCGTCAGCAAGACCTTTCCGGCCGAGGCCGTGCGCGAGGCCTATGCGGCCGGAGCCCGGGAATTCGGCGAAAACTATGTGCAGGAAGGCCTGGACAAGATCGCTGAGTTGGCTGACCTGCGCGGCGACATCACCTGGCATCTGATCGGCCCGCTGCAAAGCAACAAGACCCGTCCGGTGGCCGAGGCCTTTGACTGGGTGCACAGCGTCGACCGGCTGAAGACCGCAGCACGGTTGAGCGAGCAGCGGCCGCCCGATCTGCCGCCGCTGAACATCTGCCTGCAGGTGAACATCAGCGGCGAGGCCAGCAAGAGCGGCGTGGCACCGGGTGAGCTCGCCGCACTGGCTCACCAAGTCGCCGCCCTGCCCCGATTGCGGCTGCGCGGCCTGATGGCGGTGCCCGAAGCGGCGGCCGATTTCGAAGCGCAGCGTGTGCCCCTCCGCGCGCTGGCCCAGCTTTTTGCCGCGCTCAATGCCGAGGGCCTGGCGCTGGACACCCTGTCGATGGGCATGAGCGCCGATCTGGAAGCGGCCATCGCCGAGGGTGCGACCATGGTGCGGGTGGGGTCGGCAATTTTTGGCGCCCGATCGTCCCGATGAGCAAATTCCTGTTTGCCCTTGTTTTGAGCGGTCTCAGCCTGACCACGCAAGCCCAACGCGTGATTCCCGACACCATCGCCCAGCGCGCCGTCGCCTGCACCCTCTGCCACGGCAAGGAGGGCCGGGCCGCCGCCGATGGCTATTACCCGCGCCTGGCGGGCAAGCCGCAGGGCTATCTGTACAAGCAGCTGCTGAACTTTCGCGATGGGCGGCGGCATTACGGGTTGATGAGCGACCTGGTCGACCCGCTGAGCGACGCCTATCTGAACGAGCTGGCCGGGTATTTCTCGGCCCTGCATCTGCCTTATCCGCCCGCGCAGACACCCAGCTTGTCGGCGGCGGAATTGGCGCGCGGCAAACAGCTGGTGTTCAACGGCGATGCGGCGCGCAAGCTGCCGGCCTGCGTGCAGTGCCATGGTGAGGCGCTGACCGGCGTTCAGCCCTTCATCCCCGGCTTGCTGGGCCTGCCGCGCGACTATCTGAACGGGCAGTTCGGCGCCTGGCGCAGCGGCGAGCGCAAGGCGGTGGCCCCCGACTGCATGGGCCATGTGGCCAAGACCTTGCAGCCCGACGAAATCAATGCCATCGCCCAGTGGCTGGCTTCGCAAACACTGCCCGAAGGGGCCACGCCCGCCGCTGGCCTGCCCAAGCCCCTGCCGATGGATTGCGGGGGTCTGAAATGAGGCGGGTGCTGGGGGCGGCGCTGGGCCTGGCGCTGGCTGCAGGCGCAGCGCTTTACATGCTCAATCATCTGGACGAAGGCAGCACCTCGGCCGGCACCGTCGAGTCCACCCCGGCGCTGATTGAGCGCGGCGCCTACCTCGCGCTGGCGGGCAACTGCGCGGGCTGCCACACGCAGCGCGGCGGCGCGCCCTATGCCGGCGGGCGGGCGATCCCGACACCGTTCGGCAGCGTTTTTGCACCCAACCTCACCCCCGACGCGACCGGGCTGGGCGGCTGGACCGGCGAACACTTCTGGGCCGCCCTGCACAACGGCCGCGGCCGCGATGGCCGCCTGCTGACACCCGCGTTTCCGTACACCAACTACGCCTTGGTGAGCCGCGCCGATGCCGACGCGCTGTTCGCTTATCTGCAAAGCCTGCCGCCCGTGGCTGCCGAGCGGCGGCCGCATGAGCTGCGCTTTCCGTACAACACGCAAATCGCCCTGGCCGCCTGGCGGGCGCTGTACTTTCGCCCGGCGACCTTCAGCCCCGAGCCCGACCAAACTGCCGCCTGGAACCGGGGCGCTTACCTGACCCAGGGCTTGGGCCACTGCAATGCCTGCCACGCGGCGCGCAATGCCTTGGGGGCAACTGGCGGCCTGCAGGATTTTTCGGGCGGGATGTTGGGGGCTCTGGGTTGGTACGCGCCGTCGCTGCACCAAGCCGCCGAGGGCAGCGTGGCGGGCTGGACGCCGGCCGCCGTGGCCCAGTGGCTGAAGACGGGCAGTTCCGACAACGGCACGGCCTTAGGGCCGATGGGCGAGGTGATTCTGGGCAGCACCCAGCAC
>JBBQKT010000373.1:0-3175 GCA_038327205.1 Burkholderiales bacterium
CGCGGAGCTTATTGGCGGGCTGTTGCGAGTGTCAAGCGAGAGCGGCTCCGTTGCGGGTAAGCCCGGGGCGTCTTTACATCTCCGCCGGGCCAAACGTGTATTGGATCACAGTCGGCCGACCGAGCTTTCCGGCCCACACCGTCGTTCAAGCCCGCCAGGCGGCAGACCGTCGCAGCGCCGGCATTTGTCTGCGGAACAGCGTGCACAATCCGCCGGCCCAATGGAGAAAGACACGCGATGCCTTTGAATAAGACGCCCACCTTGCTAATGATGTCCACCGTCATCGCGCTGCTGCTTAACGCCAGTGGGCCGGCCCAGGCCAACGCCGCCCGCCTGCCCGGCCCGGCTTTCCCGACCTTCAAGTCGGCCGTCGACATTCAAACGCGCTGCGACAGCGGTCTGGCCGCTATCAAGCTCAAGCTGGGCCAACTGGAGCGCCGCCCGGTCGATGGCGGCTGGATCGTCGCCTATGACGAGTTCAACGCCGCCCAGGAAGACCTGCAGGCCGCCGTCGATTTCGTCCAGTACGTCCATCCCGAGAAGGACTTGCGCGATGCCGCCCAGGCCTGCTCGCTGCGCTGGGCCGACTTTGCCTCCAGCTTCGTGCAGAACGACAAGATCTTTCGCGCGCTGAAGAAAGCACCGGCCAAAGACGCTGTCGAGCGTGAATTGCTGCGGGTGGCGAAGGGCTATTTTGAAGACGGCGGCGTCGCCCTGCCCAAAGCCAAGCAGGCCCGGGCCAAGGCCATCCTTGACCAGATCACCGGGCTTGATCAGCAGTTCGGCAAAAACATCCGCGAGGCCGGCATCAAGCTCGCCTTCACCGAGGCCGAACTCCAAGGCGTGCCCGAGGGTGTGTGGAAAACCGCGCCGCGCGATGACCAGGGCCGTGTCGTGCTCGGGGTCGACTACCCGAGCCTGGTGCCGGTGCTCCAGTTTGCCGACAACAGCGCCACGCGAGAGCGCATGTGGCGGGCCAAGAACACCGAAGGCGGCGATGCCAACCTGAAGCTGCTGGGCCAGATTGCTGCGCTTCGCCATGAGCTGGCGGGCCTGTTCGGCTACAGCAACTACGTCGATTTCAGCCTGCGCCGCAAGATGGCCAAGGACGGGGCGACAGCCTGGAAATTCCTCGATGAGGTCAAGGGCACCGTCGTGGCTGGCGAGCAGGCCGACCTGGTCGAGTTGCGCGCCGCCAAGGCGCTGCATCTGGGCACGGCAGTCGCTGCCACCGAGATCAAGCGCTGGGATGCGGGCTATTACACCGAGCGCATCCGGCGCGCGCGATTCAGCGTCGACAACGAGGCCTTTCGGCCTTACTTTCCGCCCGAGCCCGCGTTGGCTTTTTCGATGCGCATCATTGAGCGCTTGATGGGTGTGACCTACACGAAGGTGCCGAACACCCTGTGGCAAGCGGAGGCGCAGACCTTTGTTGTCACCGACAACGCCAGCGGCAAGGCCATCGCGCAGCTCTATGTCGATCTCTACCCGCGCGAGGGCAAGTACAACCACGCGGCGGTCTGGCCCCTGCGCTCGGGCAGCACCCTGGCCGGGCGCACGCCGGTGGCGGCCCTGGTGGTCAACTTCAACCGCCAGGGCCTGACCCTGGACGAGGTGGAGACCCTGCTGCACGAGTTGGGCCACGCGGTGCACAACAACCTCTCGCAGACCCGTTATGCGGTGCAGGCGGGCACGGCGGTGATGCAGGACTTTGTCGAAGCGCCGTCGCAGATGCTGGAAGACTGGGTCTACGACAAAAAAGTCTTGAAGCTGATGAGCGAAGTCTGCCCGAGCTGCAAGCCGGTGCCCGATGACCTGGTCGATCGCGCGGTGGCGGCCAAGAACTTCGCCAAGGGCTCGAAGTACGGCCGCCAACATCTTTACGCCAGCTATGACCTGGCTCTGCACGGGGCCGAGATGCCCGAACCCATGGCCTTGTGGGCCAAGATGGAGGGCGAAACGCCGCTGGGCTATGTGGCCGGCAGCAAGTTCCCGGCCGGCTTTGCGCACTTGGCAGGGGGCTACGGCTCGGGCTATTACGGTTATCTGTGGAGCCTGGTGCTGGCGATGGACTTACGCACCGCTTTTGCGGCCGACAAGCTTGACCCGGTGGTGGGCATGGCCTACCGCCGCAAGGTCATCGGCCAAGGCGGGCAACATCCGGCGCCTGAGCTGGTCGATGACTTTTTGGGCCGCCCCTGGAATTCGAAGGCGTTTTTCGACGATCTTCGAAAATGACACCAGCGCTTGACGCGGACTCGCGCCGCTTCTTGCCCTGGGTCGTCGCCCTCGCGTTCTTCATGCAGACGCTGGACACGACCATCCTGAATACCGCCTTGCCTGGCATGGCGCGTGACCTGGGCGAAAACCCGCTGCAGATGCAGTCGGCGGTGATCGCCTACATGCTCACCGTCGCGCTGCTGATTCCGGCCTCCGGCTGGCTGGCCGACCGGTTTGGCACGCGCACGCTGTTTCTGTGGGCGATTGCGCTGTTCAGCCTTGGTTCGCTGGCCTGCGCAGCCAGCGGCTCGTTGCAAATGCTGGTGCTGGCGCGGGTGGTGCAGGGCGTCGGCGGGGCGTTGCTGGTGCCGGTCGGGCGGCTGGCGGTGCTGCGGGCGTTCCCGCGCGAGGAGTTTCTGCCGGTGATGGCCTTCATCGCCATCCCCGGCCTGATCGGCCCGCTGATCGGCCCGGCGCTCGGCGGCCTGCTGGTGCAGTACGTCTCCTGGCACTGGATTTTTCTGATCAACCTGCCGGTCGGCGTGGCCGGTGTCTGGGCCGCCGGCCGCTATATGCCGCAGATGAAGAGTGCAGTGCCGGGCGCATTTGACTGGGGCGGCTTTGTGCTGTTCAGCCTGGGGCTGATGTTGATCTCGCTGGCCTTGCAAGGCCTCGGCGAGCGCAGCGTTGGCGCACCGCTGTCCGTGGTGTTGCTGGTGGCGGGTATGGCCAGCATGGCGGCCTATTGGCTGCACGCCGCGCGCGTGCCCAAGCCCTTGTTTGACCGCGCGCTGTTCAAGATCCCCAGCTACCGCATCGGCATCATCGGCAATGTGTTTGCCCGCCTGGGCAGTGGGGCAACGCCGTTTCTGACGCCAATGTTCCTGCAACTGGGCCTGGGCTTTTCGCCCAGCGCGGCCGGGTTGTCGATGATGCCGATCGTGCTGGGCGCGAT
>JBBQKT010000374.1:0-3165 GCA_038327205.1 Burkholderiales bacterium
CTTTGATCTGGTCAACGCCCCCGTCGGCGTCATCACCGACCCGAGCTTGATCAACGCGGCGGCGGCCAATTCGATCCAGGACAAGAACGTCACGACATTGGCGCTTGAGGTGCACAAGAGCTGCCTCACGCAAGGCAGCGAAACCGTCATCGGCGGCTGGACCACCGCCAGCGTCCGCCAGAGCCAGTTGGTCAATG
Source organism: Burkholderiales bacterium (assembly GCA_038327205.1). Taxonomy (GTDB): domain Bacteria; phylum Pseudomonadota; class Gammaproteobacteria; order Burkholderiales; family Burkholderiaceae_C; genus Paucibacter_A. The sequence continues at coordinate 198 of JBBQKT010000374.1, forward strand.
CGAACCCGAGCACCGGCTATCAGACCTCCACCAACCATGGCGGCGGCTGGGTGCAGGTGTCGCGACTGGGCATGCCCCTGGTCAACGAAGTGGTGATCGGCCTGGGTGACAAGGACAAGTTCAATGCCTCGGTGCCCAGCAAGGACGGGCAGTTCGCCACCTACGTCACCCACCCAACCCTGCCGGCCCTGTTGGAAATCGCGTTCGGCCTGCCCAGCATCGCCCCGACCAATCTGCCGCGCCTGGACCTCGTCACCACCTTTCTGACCGGCATTCCCGGCGTCAACAAGCCTGCCAATGTGGTCGGCTCGGAGATGCTGCGCCTGAACACCGCGATCGCGCCGCTGCCGTTTGAGCTGCAAAACCGTCTGGCCATCGTCGGCAGCCTGGCCAGTGGCGGCAGCGATTTCGCCGGTTACCCGAACGGCCGCCGCCCGAAGGATGACATCGTCGACATCTCGCTGGTCGCGGTGATGGGCGGCTTGTGCGTGGCCAACGGCGACAGCGACGCCTTGAAATTCGGTGCGGCCTGCAAGCCAAGCGCCGTGCCCCTGGGTGCAACCGCCTTGAAGCTGCATGACGCGGTCGACCAGGCCGTGGTGCCTTTCTTGCCCGCATTCCCCTACCTGAACACGCCGAACGCGGGTTCGAAGTGATCGTCTCACCCTACTTTCAGGAACCCATCATGAAACTTCACCTTTCTTTGACGCTTGCTGCGGCCCTTTCATTGGGCGTGGCAGCCACGGCGCATGCGTCCGTGGTCACCTTCAACAACCCGGGGCTGGTCGACATCGACAACAACACCGGGGTCGCGAGCTACACCGAGGCCGGCTATGTGATCAGCGGCCAGGCCGCCGACTTTCTGCCCCTCGATGAAAGCTTGGTGGGCGGCTTCACGGGCGCCCTGCCCTTCAGCCTGAAGGCGGCCTTTGGCAGCGCGTTCTCGCTCGCCAGCCTCGACTACGCCTTCTACGACCTGGGTGATCCGGCCGGCGACTTGACCGTCACCGGCCTGTTCAACGGTCAACAGCTTGCGAGCCAGACCTTCAGCCTTGGCGGCCTGTCGTCGGCCGCATTCGGAACCGGCTGGCAGTCGCTGACCGAGCTCACCTTCAGCGCAACGAGCGGCTTTTCGCTCGACAACATCCGCCTTGAAGCGGTTGCCGCCGTGCCTGAACCCGGCATGCTCGCGCTGAGTTCCGTCGGGCTGCTCGGTTTGCTGGCGGCCTCCCGCCGGCGTCGGGCGCTCCGCTGACCAATCGCAGGGGCGGCTCAGCAGCGCCCCTGCAAGCCAGGACGGCAAGGGACATGACCCTTGCCGAGGCGGAATAGCCAAAAGACCTGCTGGCAAGCGGCCGCGAACAGGTGCGGCACCTGCGCCGTGACGACACCTGGCAGCAGGTGTGGCGACGACTTCCAACTGGCCCACACCGGCGCTGAACACTTCGAGGCGAGCAGCGAAAGCGGTGTGCTCTTGCTGGCGCACGGTGGCCTCAACCTCGATGTGTTTGAAGCGGCGACCGCTGTTCGAGTGGAATCATTTCAGATCGATGCAGGCCACGGCCGTCGGCATCGGACGAAAGCTGGGCTGCCGGGTGCGGCTCTTGAGCGAATGGTCGGGCAGTCGCTGGCCTTGATGTTTGCGGCTCTGACCGGTGTGTGCGCAAGCGCGCAGACCCTGCCCCCAGGGTGTCGTAAAACCAAGGCTTTCAACCAGAGAACCTCACCATGTCTGACAACAGCAACGGCCGCATCCAGTTGTGGGACCTGATTCACGACATCAAATTCGCGATGTTCGTCACCCGCCATGCCAATGGCCATTTGCACTCGCGGCCGATGACGACGCAGAACCGGGAGCTCGGTGACGACGACACACTGTGGTTCTTCATGTCGCGCAGCGGCGATCCGGTGGACGACCTGGCGGCCGAGCCCACCGTCAATTTGAGCTATGCCGACACCGGCCGTGACCGCTTCGTTTCCGTGTCTGGCCAGGCGCGCGTGGTGAGTGACGCTGCCAAGACCAAGGCGCTGTGGTCGAAGCTGGCGCAGGCCTGGTTTCCCGGCGGTGTGGATGATCCCAACCTGGCGCTGGTCGCCGTCAAGATCGAGCACGCCCACTACTGGAACGTGACCGAAAGCAAGATCACCCAGCTCTACCAGATGGCCAAGGCGGCGATGACCGGTACCAAGCCCGAGCACCTGGGGGAAACCGGCGAGGTCTACCTGGGCGACGCCGCCGCGCGCGGTGGCGAAGCTCACAACAGTGCGCTGGCACAGGCCGAGAAGAAGGCCAACGCCCAGCAACCCGAGAACTTCAAGGACGTGGCCTTGCAGAACAAGCAGGTGGACATCCCACCATTGAGCGAGGGCGAGGCCCCCATCCACGGGCTAGACACGAAGTAATCGAAAAGGCCCGTCGGGCCCGCCATGAAGGCCTGGCCAGGTCGGGCATGATCTAGATTTCAGGGTGGCGGACCAGAAAATGCTCGACGGGACGAAGAAAGGCAAGCAGCCAGGCTTACCGGCCGATCGCGCTCAGGACGCGCCTGCGGCCCTCAATGGGGTCAGCGGCGTCGCCACTTCCGCGCGCTTCGGCACGCTGGCCCAGATGCCTGCCGGCATCTGGGTGCTGGGCTTCGTCAGCCTGCTGATGGACATCTCCTCCGAGATGATCCACAGCCTGCTGCCGCTGTTCATGGCGACCACGCTGGGGGCCAGCGCACTGACGATCGGCCTGGTCGAAGGGGCGGCGGAATCCACCGCGCTGATCGTCAAGGTGTTTTCCGGCGTGCTCAGCGACTACCTGGGCAAGCGCAAGGGTCTGGCGGTCTTCGGCTACGCGCTGGGAGCGCTCACCAAGCCCTTGATTGCGGTGGCCACCTCCACCGGCGTGGTGCTGACGGCGCGGCTGCTCGACCGCGTTGGCAAGGGCATTCGCGGGGCACCGCGCGACGCACTGGCGGCCGAT
>JBBQKT010000375.1:0-3110 GCA_038327205.1 Burkholderiales bacterium
GGACCCGCACATGACGCGGCTGTTCTCCACCCTGCCGCTGCTGCGTCAATTGAATGCCGATTCGCTGCTCAACGCCAAGGTCAAGATCGTCAACGCCGATGCCTTTGGCTGGCTCGAACAGCACCCCGATGCGCTGTTCGATGTGATCGTGATCGACTTCCCCGACCCCAGCAACTTCGCGCTCGGCAAGCTCTACACCACCAGCTTTTACGCGTTGATCGACCAGCACCTGCGGGCGGCGGGCTATGCCGTCGTGCAGACCACCTCGCCGCTGATCGCTCGGCGCAGCTTCTGGACCGTGGCCACCACCCTGGAAGCCGTGGGCCTGACGACGACGCCGTATCACGCCCATGTGCCCAGCTTCGGCGAATGGGGCTTCATCCTGGCCGGGCGCCGGCCCTGGGCGATGCCACGCAGCCTACCGCCGGGACTGCGGTTCCTGAGCCTCGACGGCATCCCGGCCCTGCTCAACTTTCCGCCCGATATGGCGCGGGTGCCGACCGAGGTGAACCGGCTGTCGAACCAGCAGTTGGTGCATGAGTTCGAGGCGGAATGGGGGCGGGTTCATTGATGTTGCCCATCAGGCGGCGTGAGCTGTTGCTGGCGGGCTTGCTGGCGGGTTGCGATGTCAGGCGGGACGAGCTGCAGGGCGGCTGGGTCGGTGCCCACGCGGACCGGGGCCACCGGCTGCGCAGTGAACTGCCAAGCGCAGGCGACGGCCCCATTCGCCGGACGAAAGTGCTGATCGTGGGCGGCGGGGTGGCAGGTCTTGCCTGTGCCCGAGCGCTGGCCCGCCAAGGCATCGACGATCTGGCCCTGCTGGAGCTGGAAGACGAGGCCGGTGGTAATGCGCGTGGTCATCAGATAGGGGGCATGGCCTGTCCGCTCGGCGCGCATTACCTGCCGCTGCCGGGGCCGCAGGCACACGAGGTTTTTCAACTGCTGGAGGACTTTGGCCTAGTGCGCCAGCAGCTCGGCCGCGCGGTCTATGACGAGCGCCAGCTGTGCCACGCGCCACAGGAGCGCTTGTTCTTCGACGGCCAATGGCACGACGGCCTGCTGCCGCCCGCCACCCAGCCCAGCACCCGCGCCCAGTACCTGCGCTTTGCCGCTGCCGTCAGCGTTGCACAAAAAGAACTCGGCTTTGCGATGCCCAGCTTTCGCGCGCCGTGGACCGCTGCGCACGCGGATCTGGACGCCCAGACCTTCGCCACCTGGCTCGGCGCCCAAGCCCTCACCGACCCGCAGCTGCGCTGGTATCTGGACTACTGCTGCCGTGACGACTACGGCGCGACCGCGGCCGAGGTGTCGGCCTGGGCGGGCATTCACTACTTTGCCAGCCGCCACGGCTTTCATCCGCCGGGCGACGAGATGGCCGAGCGCGAGGCGGTGCTGACCTGGCCGGAAGGAAATGCGTTTTTGACCCGCCGCATGGCAGGCGGGCTGGCAGGCCGCATTCACAGCGGCCGCACGGTGCTGCGGGTGCAAACGCAAAAGCATCAGGTCGAGGTGCTGGCCTGGAACGAGGCGATGCAAGGGCCCGAGCGCTGGGTCGCGCAGCAGGTGGTGCTGGCCACGCCGCTGTTCATCGCCGCACGGCTAGTGGCCGAGCCCCCCGAGGCGATGAAACAGGCTGCACAACCGCTGCGCTACGCGCCCTGGCTGGTTGCCAATCTGCAGCTGAAAGGCCCCCTGCTCGACCGGCTCGGCGTGCCGCCTGCCTGGGACAACGTCGCTTACGGCAGCGCTGCGCTGGGCTATGTCGACGCCTCGCACCAACGGCTGAATCCGAGCCGGGGCGCGACGGTGTTGACGGCTTACTGGGCCCTGCCAAGGGCCGAACGGCCGGCCCTGCTGCAGTCGAGCTGGCAGACCTGGGCACAGCGCGTGATCGCCGAGTTGCAAGCCCTGCACCCCGACCTGCCGCAGCAATTGCAGCGAACAGACCTGATGCGCTGGGGCCATGGGATGAGCATCCCGCTGCCGGGTGTACGCGGCTCAGTGGCGCTGGCGGCGCTGCAACAGACCCAAGGCCAGCGCCTGCATTTCGCCCACAGCGATCTGGCCGGCTATTCGGTGTTCGAAGAGGCCTACACGCAGGGCGTGCGGGCGGCACGGGATGTGATCAGCCGCGCAATAGGGTCTGGCGCTTGACGTCGGTGGCGCCAAATGCCGCAATCAGGCGGGTCATCAGCGCCTCGGCTTTATCGCGGTTGTCGCGGCCCAGATTGCAGACATAAACATCCAGGCTCACCGCGCCCAGCTCGGGCCAGGTGTGCACCGCCAGATGCGACTCGGCCAGCAGCACGATGCCGGTGATGCCGCTCTGCGTCTGCCCCGGCGCGGGCGTAAAACGGTGGAACAGCTCGCCCACCGCGCCCAGGTCGGCAGCGGCAACGGCATCAAGGCACAGGGCCCGCAAAGCCTCGGGCGACTGCATCAGCGGCTGTTCCGCTTTGCAGCCGCGCAGGTCGGCGGTCAGGTGGCTGCCTTGCACGAGAGGATCTATCAGCCGCCGGTGACAGGTGGGAAGAAGGCCACTTCCGCACCGTCGGGAACCAAGGCATCTTCTCGGCTCAACACCTTGTTCACCGCAGCGCGGATCGTGCGGCTGCGGGCCAAGGCCGCTGCATGCACGTCGCTGCGCGCGATCAACAAATCACGCAGCTGACCAACAGTCGCGCCCTCGGCCAACTCGAACAGTTCCGACGTACCGAGCTGCTCGCGCAGCGAGGCGAAGTAGCGCACATCGACCTTCATGTCAGCAGCTCGTTCATCGGGATGAAATCCACCATGTCGCCCGCAGCAATCGCTTGGCCGGCCGGGTTGTCCACCAGGCCGTCACCCCAGACGGCCGAGGTCAGCACGCCCGAGCTTTGATTGGGAAACAGGGCCAAGCCCCCCGCCGCGTTGATCTGCGCCCGCAAGAACTCACGCCGACGATCGGGCTTTTTCCAGTCGAAGTCGGCCCGCAGCTTGAAGCGCTTGGGTGTCAGGGCCGTGGCCCCTTGCAGGCGCAGCAGCACCGGCCGCACCAACATCAAAAACGTCACCAGGCTGGACACCGGGTTGCCCGGCAGGCCGATGAACCAGGCGTCTTGCACTTTGCC
>JBBQKT010000376.1:0-3098 GCA_038327205.1 Burkholderiales bacterium
CAATACAAAGTTGCGGCTGGCGAAAAGATCAAGATAGAACAGATTGCTGCGGATGTTGGCCAAGAGTATGTGTTCGACCAGGTTCTTGCTGTCGGTAGCGGCGCAGAACTGAAAGTTGGCACTCCCTTGGTTGCGGGCGCAAGCGTCAACGCCACTGTTGTGGCTCACGGTAAGCACGACAAAGTGCGCATTTTCAAGATGCGTCGTCGTAAACACTACCAGAAGAACCAGGGCCATCGCCAAACGTACACCGAGCTGTTGATCAGCACGGTGAACGGTTAAGCGACCGGCGCGAAGTCTTCGCCACTCACAGTACAAGGAGCTAATCCATGGCACAGAAAAAAGGCGGCGGTTCCACACGGAATGGCCGCGACTCCAAACCGAAGATGCTCGGTGTGAAGGCCTTTGGCGGCCAAAGCATCTCGGCAGGTTCGATCATCGTGCGCCAGCGCGGCACCAAGTTCCATCCCGGCACCAATGTCGGTATCGGCAAGGACCACACGCTGTTCGCACTGGTTGACGGCCTCGTGTCGTTCGCCATCAAGGGCGAGAAAAGCCGTCAAACGGTTTTTGTCACCCCGGCCTGAATTCCAGGCCAGCGCTGCGGGCGGTGAAAGCCGACCGCACCTGAAAGCCCCGGCCAGCCGGGGCTTTTGCATTTGGGGCATGCCCTAACATCCGTCCGAAAGGACGCGCGAAATATGAAATTCATCGACGAAGCCACCATCGATATCGTGGCCGGCAATGGTGGTGCCGGCTGTGCAAGTTTTCGCCGCGAGAAATTTATTCCCTTCGGCGGGCCGGATGGTGGTGACGGCGGTCGCGGTGGCAGCGTGTATGCCGTCGCCGACAGCAATCTGAACACCCTCATCGATTACCGTTACGCTCGCCGCCATGAGGCTCGCAACGGCGAGTCCGGGCGTGGTTCCGACCAATATGGCGCGGCGTCGGATGACATCATCCTGCGCATGCCGGTCGGCTCGATCGTGCGCGATATGGAAACCGACACGGTGATCGCAGAGCTGCTGGAGCCGGGCGAAAAAATCCTGTTGGCCAAGGGCGGCGATGGCGGTTTCGGCAACCTGCATTTCAAGACCAGCACCAACCGTGCGCCACGTCAAAAGACGGTCGGTTGGCCCGGTGAGCAGAAGAAGCTCAAGCTTGAGCTGCGTGTGCTGGCGGACGTGGGCCTGCTCGGCCAGCCCAATGCTGGCAAGTCGACCTTGATCACCGCGATCTCGAACGCCCGGCCGAAGATTGCCGACTATCCGTTCACGACCTTGCACCCGAATCTGGGTGTCGTCCGGGTCGCGCCGGAGAAGAGCTTCGTCGTCGCCGACATTCCGGGTCTGATCGAGGGTGCAGCCGAAGGTGCTGGCTTGGGCCATCAGTTCCTGCGCCACCTTCAGCGAACGCGCCTGCTTTTGCACGTCGTCGATCTGGCCCCGTTCGACCCGGCCGTTGATCCGGTGGCGGAAGCCAAGGCGATCGTCGGCGAGCTGAAAAAATACGACCAAGCCTTGCATGACAAGCCCCGTTGGTTGGTGCTCAACAAGCTCGACATGGTGCCCGCCGACGAACGCGTCAAGCGGGTCAAGGAATTCGTCAAGCGCTACAAGTGGAAGGGCCCGGTCTTCGAGATTTCGGCCCTGACCCGCGAAGGCTGCCAGCCGCTGATCCATGCGATCTACGACCATGTGTCGACGGCCCACAAGGTCATCGTCGAGGTCGATCCGCGCTTCCCCACGGCGGAGGCATCGGCGGGCGATACCCCATGACTTCGCCGCTGAAGGACGCCCGCCGCATCGTCGTCAAGGTTGGCTCCAGCTTGGTCACCAACGAAGGGCGCGGCGTCGATGCCGATGCCATCGGCAACTGGTGCCGTCAGCTGGCTGTACTGGCCAACGAAGGCCGCGAGCTGGTGATGGTGTCCAGCGGCGCGATCGTCGAAGGCATGAAGCGCCTGGGTTGGACGACCCGACCCAAAGCCTTGCACGAGTTGCAAGCCGCTGCGGCGGTCGGTCAGATGGGCTTGGCCCAGATGTACGAGACCAAGTTGCGCGAGCAGGGCATGGGCAGCGCGCAGGTGCTGCTGACGCATGCCGACCTGGCTGACCGCGAGCGTTATCTGAACGCCCGCTCGACCCTGCTGACCCTGCTGCAACACCGCGTGCTGCCGGTCATCAACGAGAATGACACCGTCGTCAACGACGAGATCAAGTTCGGTGACAACGACACCCTGGGCGCGCTCGTCGCCAACCTCGTTGAAGCTGATGCGTTGCGGATCCTGACCGATCAGCGTGGCCTGTATTCCGCCGACCCGCGCAAGGACCCGAACGCCCGCTTCATCGACGAGGCCATTGCCGGCACACCCGAGCTGGAGCTGATGGCCGGTGGCGTCGGCACCACCCACGGGCGCGGCGGCATGATCACCAAGATCCTGGCGGCCAAGCGGGCGGCCGCCAGCGGGGCCAGTACCGTCATCGCCTGGGGTCGCGAGCCCGATGTGCTGCTGCGTCTCGCAGCCGGCGAGGCGATCGGCACGGCCTTGCTGGCCAGCACGCCCAAGTTGGCGGCACGCAAGCTGTGGATGGTTGACCACCTTCAGATGCGCGGCGCTGTCAGCGTCGATGCCGGTGCGGCGGCCAAGCTGCAAGGCGAGGGCAAGAGCCTGCTGCCGATTGGCGTGGTCGAGGTGCAGGGCGATTTCCAGCGCGGCGACGTGATCGCAGTGCGCGACCCGCTGGGTCGCGAACTCGCGCGAGGCCTGACCAACTATTCCAGCAGCGAGGCGCGGCTGATCGCGCGCAAGCCCTCCGCCGAAATCGAGCGATTACTTGGCTATGCCGCCGAACCTGAGTTGATCCATCGGGACAACCTGGTCTTGCGCTGAAGGCTCGGGCAGATCACCCACCGCCGACTCCGCTTCCAAGGGCGGATGGTGAGGATCCTGGAAGTCATGCCCGTTGTCATGTCCATCCCCGCGATGCTGTTGCGGCCGCATGCCCGAGCGCAGATAGCGGTTGTGGTGGTTGATGCGCGGCAGATACCGCGCCAGCTCGGTCAACGCCATCTCGTAGACGCCGCGCTTGAACTCG
>JBBQKT010000377.1:0-3077 GCA_038327205.1 Burkholderiales bacterium
GCGCGAGCGGGCCGAAGCCACGGCTCGGCATGACGCGATTGATGCGCTGCTGCAAGCCAGCCCCGAACCGCTGCGTGACGCGCTCAAGCAGGTCAGCGACGTGGAGCGCATTGCCGCCCGCATTGCCCTGCGCCAAGTGCGGCCACGCGAGCTGACCGGGCTGCGCGCGACCCTGCAGGCGTTGCCGATGCTGCAAAGCACCCTACCCACCGGCAGTGCCTTGATCGACCAGCTGGCTGCGGGGCTGCGCGCCTCGCCCCACATCGAGGAACTGCTGACCCGCGCCATCGCCGACGAACCCGCCGTGCTGCTGCGCGATGGCGGGGTGATCGCCAACGGCTTCGATCCCGAGCTGGACGAGCTGCGCGCAATCCAGACCAATTGCGATGCCTTCTTGCTTGACTTGGAAACGCGCGAACGGGCGCGCACCGGCATCGCCAATCTGCGCGTTCAATACAACCGCGTGCACGGCTTCTACATCGAGGTGACGCAGGGGCAGGTGGACAAGGTGCCGCTGGACTATCAGCGCCGCCAGACCTTGAAGAACGCCGAGCGCTACATCACGCCGGAGCTGAAAACGTTTGAGGACAAGGCGCTGTCGGCCAATGAGCGGGCGCTGGCGCGGGAGAAGTTCTTGTTCGAACTGGTGCTCGACCAATTGATCGACGAGCTGCAGCCGCTGACGGCCCTGGGCCGCGCGCTGGCCAGCCTCGACGCGCTGGCTGCCCTGGCCGAGCGCGCCGCCACCCTGCGCTGGTGCCGCCCGGCGTTCGTCAGCATGCCGGCCATCGACATCACCGCCGGCCGCCACCCGGTGGTTGAATCGCGGCTGCGCGAGACCGGCGCGGGCGAATTCATGGCGAACGACTGTCGGCTCGATGCCCGCACCAAATTGCTGATGATCACCGGCCCGAATATGGGTGGCAAATCGACCTTTATGCGCCAGGTCGCCCTGATCGCCCTGCTGGCCGCCATCGGCAGCTATGTGCCCGCGACGGCCTGCCGCCTGGGGCCGATGGACGCGATCCATACCCGCATCGGCGCGGCGGACGACTTGGCCAACGCGCAATCGACCTTCATGCTGGAAATGACCGAGGGCGCGGCCATCCTGCATAGCGCAACCGAGCAGTCCCTCGTGCTGATGGATGAGATCGGGCGCGGCACGTCAACCTTTGACGGCTTGGCGCTCGCCTCGGCGATTGCCAGCCATCTGCATGACAAGAGCCGCTCGTTCACCCTGTTCGCGACCCATTATTTTGAGCTGACCGAGTTCCCGGCCAAGCACCCGCAGGCGCTGAACTGCCATGTGTCGGCCGTTGAGAGTGGCGAAAAAATAGTCTTCCTGCACGAGATCGAGCCTGGCCCGGCCAGCCGTAGTTATGGCGTTCAAGTGGCGCGGCTGGCGGGCATGCCGGCGTCGCTCGTGCGGCAGGCTCGGGCAACCTTGGAAGCGCTGGAGGCCAAGGCCAGTGCAGGCGCGGCGCAATTCGATCTGTTCGCCCCGCCGCCGCCGATAGCCGCCGCCGAGCCGAGTGCCGTGGACACGGCCATGGCCGCCATCGACCCCGACACCCTGAGTCCGCGCGAGGCGCTTGAGTTGGTCTACCGGCTCAAAAAACTGAGCCAGGCATGAACAACAACATCCCTTCTAAGACCATCATCTTCTCGCACGCCAACGGCTTCCCGGCGGGTTGCTACCGCGTGCTGTTTGACATCTGGGAAGCGGCCGGCTGGCGAGTCCATGCCCTGCCCCGGCTTGCCCACGACCCGGCGTTTCCGGTCAGCAGCAATTGGCCCCGCCTGCGCGACCAGCTGATTCACTTCATTGAAGATGACGTGAAACCGACCGGGCCGGTGGTCTTGATCGGGCATTCACTGGGCGGCCTGCTGAGCCTGCTGGTGGCTTGCAAGCGGCCTGATCTGATCGCCAGCGTGGTGATGCTGGACGCGCCGGTCATCAGCGGCTGGAAGGCCCAGAGCGTGCGGGCGGTGAAGCATATGCGGCTGATTTCAAAGCTGGGACCCGGCAAAATCTCGCACCGGCGCCGCCACGAATGGCCCGACCGCGCGGCCGTGCTGGCCCACTTTGCCGCCAAACACAAGTTCGCCCGCTGGGACCCGCGCGTGTTGCAGGCCTATGTGGACTGCGGCTTTGAAGAGCGTGCCGATGGCAAGACCCATCTGACCTTTACCCGCGAGGTGGAGACCCGCATTTACAACACCCTGCCCCACCACCTCGACACCCTGCTCAAGCGCCACCCACCGCACTGCCCGGTAGGCTTCATCGGCGGCACGCAGTCGGCAGAGTTACGGGCGGCGGGCATGGCGGCCACCAAGGCCTTGGCCGGGTCGCATATGGCCTGGCTGGAAGGCAGCCATTTGTTCCCGTTTGAGAGGCCCGATGAGACGGCCACGCAGGTTCTGACGCTGCTGGCCTCGTTATAATCGTCGTTTCCAACTCAGCGCTCGCAAAGAGTGCTGCACGACATGACCAAGTACGTCTTCGTCACAGGCGGTGTGGTGTCCTCCCTCGGCAAGGGCATCGCATCGGCCTCACTGGCTGCCATCCTAGAATCACGCGGCCTCAAGGTCACCCTCATCAAGCACGATCCGTACATCAACGTCGATCCCGGCACGATGTCACCGTTTCAGCATGGCGAGGTTTTCGTCACCGAAGACGGCGCTGAAACCGACCTTGACCTCGGTCATTACGAACGCTTCATCACCACGCGCATGAAGCGCAGCAACAACTTCACCACCGGGCAGATTTACATGTCGGTGCTGGAGAAAGAGCGCCGTGGTGATTACCTCGGCAAGACGGTGCAGGTGATCCCGCACATCACCAACGAGATCCAGGATTTCATCCGCCGCGGTGCGGGTGAGGGCACGGCTGATGCGGTCGATGTGGCCATCGTCGAGATCGGCGGCACCGTCGGCGATATCGAGTCGCTGCCCTTCCTGGAGGCCGTGCGTCAGATGTGCCTGCGCCTGGGCCCCAACAACACGGCTTTCGTTCACCTGACCTATGTGCCCTGGATTGCGGCGGCCGGCGAGCTCAAGACCAAGCCGACCCAGCA
>JBBQKT010000378.1:0-3042 GCA_038327205.1 Burkholderiales bacterium
GACAAGCAGTTCCCGAAGGCGCGCGGCGTGTTCGAGCAGATGATGCGCGACGCACCGACGCAAGCGATGGGCTCCTACGGCCTGGCCCGCGTGATGACCGAATCGGCCCAGCCGGACGAGGCGATCAAGCTGCTGGAACGGGCCCGCGCTTTAGAAGGCGCCGACAAGCTGCCCATCGACCACCGGCTGGGCATTGCCCTGCTGGCCAAGGGCGACAAACCTGCCGCCAAGCTGGCGCTGGAGCGCTTTGTCGTCAGCAAGCGCCCCAACCCGCGCAACCTGGAAGATGCCAGGAAGCGGCTGGCGGAACTGAGCTGAAAAACCGCCATCGCTATGATGCCGGCTGCTTCAAATGCGGTCCGTCATTCCCGCGCAGGCGGGAATCCAGCCGCGTTCGACGAGCCCGGATCCCAGCCCGCGCTGGGATGACGGGCCGTGTGAAACCGCAGTTTTCTCTCAGGACTTTCATCCATGTGGGTTCATCCCCAGTTCGACCCCATCGCCATCAAGCTTGGCCCCCTGGCCATCCATTGGTACGGCCTGACCTATCTGGCCGCCTTTGGCATGTTTTTGTGGCTGGCCAATCTGCGTGTCGCGCAGCGCCAGTTCGCCCAGACCGGCTGGAGCCGCAAGGACGTGGACGACATCCTGTTTTTCGGCGTGCTGGGCGTGGTGCTGGGCGGGCGGCTGGGCTATGTGCTGTTCTACAAGCCCGATTACTACGCGCACAACCTGCTTGAAGTGTTCGCCGTCTGGAAGGGGGGCATGGCGTTTCATGGCGGCTTGCTGGGCGTGCTGGCGGCGATGGCGGTGTTTGCCAAGCTGCGCGGCCGGACGTTTTTTGAAGTCACCGACCTCATTGCGCCCTGCGTGCCGACCGGACTTGCGGCCGGGCGCGTGGGCAACTTCATCAACGGCGAGCTGTGGGGCCGTGTGGCCGATCCGAGCGTGCCGTGGGCAATGGTGTTCCCGCAATCAGGCTCGCCGCTGCCACGCCATCCGTCGCAGGTCTACCAGTTCCTCGGCGAAGGGTTGCTGCTCTTTGTGCTGCTGTGGTTTTATGCCCGCCAGCCGCGCAAGACCGGCCAGGTCTCGGGCATGTTCTTGATCGGTTACGGCATCTTCCGCTTCATCGCCGAATACTTCCGCGAACCGGATGACTTCCTGGGCTTGCGGGCGCTGAGCTTGAGCCAGGGCCAGTGGCTGTGTGTGCCGATGGTGCTGGCCGGTGTGGCCATCTGGCTCTGGGCCAGTCGCAAGAAGGCGCTCTGACCATGCGGCAGATATTTTTCGATACCGAAACCACCGGCCTCTATCCGGACCAGGGTGACCGCATCGTCGACATCGGCTGTGTCGAGATGGTCAACCGCCAGCTCACCGGCAACAACCTTCACATCTACCTCAACCCTGAGCGCGCCAGCCACGAGGAAGCGCAGCGCATCCACGGGTTGACCGAGGCCTTCTTGGCCGACAAGCCCAAGTTCGCCGAGGTGGCCGACCAGTTTCTTGAATTCGTGGCCGGGGCCGAGTTGGTCATCCACAACGCGCCGTTTGACATCGGCTTCATCAATGCCGAGCTCAAGCGTGCCCGCCGCCCGCTGATCAACGATGTGATCGCCGGTGTGCGCGACACCTTGCTGATGGCGCGCGAGATGTTTCCCGGCAAGGCCAACTCGCTCGACGCGCTGTGCCGCCGACTTGAGGTGGACAACTCCGGACGCCAGTTGCACGGCGCGCTGCTCGATGCCGAGTTGCTGGCCGACGTCTATATCCGCCTGACGCGCGGGCAAGATGCCTTGCTGATGGACGATGCGTCGGAGGATGCGGCGGCCAACGGCGGTGGCAACTCTCACGGAAACAGCGGCGATGCCCGCCTTGCCGCCGTCGATCTAAGTCAGTTCACCCTGACGGTGATTCGTGCCAGTGAGGACGAGATCAGCGCCCACCAAGCCGCGCTCGCCGACCTCGACAAAGCCTGCAGCGGCAAGCGGCTTTGGCAGGAAACTGCCGCTGAAGCTTGACCGACAAGAAAATACCGTGGCATAATCTAAGGCTTCCCGGATGACTCGTAAAACAGTCGTTGACAAAATTCGGGGCGGTTAGCTCAGTGGTAGAGCACTGCCTTCACACGGCAGGGGTCGCAGGTTCGAACCCTGCACCGCCCACCAGTAAAATCAAGCACTTAGCAGCAATGCTAGGTGCTTTTTTCTTGTCCGTACGGACTTTGTACGGACTTTGCTTCCTGGGTCGGGCCACACTTTTCACGCGGTTTTATGGGGAATGGTCCGGACAACTTTGCTGATTTCGAGCTCGCCGCCGAATTTGCCGGATGTGCAAGGGATAAATCAGGCGGCCTTTGGCGACCGGACAAAGCATCTTGACTGAGCTGCGGGCGTGTCCCCGCGGCGCGGAGCCGGGCTGTTGCGCTACGCGTCGAGCCGTTGTCAAACGCCCACCGTCTCGCCCCTTCAGGCTGCCATCCCTCACGTCGGCCCGTCTGCGCCCTCCACGCTGAAGGCATGCAGGGCTTGCCGGACAGCGGCCATGCAACTGGAACGCCTTGCCGGGGCGCGCGCCAATGCAGCGATCGAGGCTTTGCCTGCATCGCAATTCCGAAAACCCGAGCAGCCAAGTCAGGCTGGCATCGCCAGCGTTAGTTGAAGCGGCCCGTTCCCGTGTCCGGGGATCGCGGGCTTGGATTCATTCCCGCTGCGCTGGAACGAGCCCGCTTGGCGAACTGACCGGCTTGCAGGTCGCTGCGCTCGGTGCTGCGTCGGCCAGATCGCCACCCCGTCCACCCGCCACGCCCGATGCCGGGCCGCTGAATTCATTTGTCGTGCTCACACCGGCTCGACCGCCGCGCCAGTCGCTGCGCTTTATGTCACGTCGCTCGCAGGGCCGCCGGTGTTCGTGATGTTGCGGGTGTCTCTGCCTTGCTGTGCGCGGCGGCGCCACCCGCTGCGGAGGCAGCCCGTGCGCCAGTCGTCCCACCGCGCTCCCCCCACGGCACCCCCGTCCTTCGTGAGGGGGACTTGTGGGGGG
>JBBQKT010000379.1:0-3023 GCA_038327205.1 Burkholderiales bacterium
GTACTTTGGCGAGCTCGGCGCGGAGGTGAAGGTCGTCCGCAACGACGAAATCACGCTCGAAGACATCGCGGCGCTGAAGCCCGACCAGCTGGTGCTCTCACCCGGCCCATGCTCACCGGCCGAGGCCGGGATTTGCGTGCCGGCGATCCAACATTTCATCGGCAAGCTGCCGATCCTGGGTGTCTGCCTGGGGCATCAAAGCATCGGTGCGGCGCTGGGCGGCAAGATCGTCCGCGCCGAGCGGCAGATGCATGGCAAGGCCAGCACCATCACGACCGATCAGCGGGGCGTTTTCAAGGGCTTGCCCAAGGATTTCAGCGTGATCCGCTATCACTCGCTGGTGATCGAACAGGCCTCCTGCCCGGCCGTGCTGGAGGTCAGCGCCCGCAGCGAGGACGGCGAGATCATGGGTGTGCGGCACCGCGAACTGGCCGGCACCGCAACGCCGCTGGAAGGCGTGCAGTTCCACCCGGAATCGATCTTGTCGGAACATGGGCACGCGATGCTGAAGAACTTTTTGGAGCGGGCGCTGTGACTGTTGACTTGAGAAGTGACACCGTCACGCAGCCGACCGCAGCGATGCGCGAGGCGATGCGATCGGCCCCGCTCGGCGACGATGTGTTCGGCGACGACCCAAGCGTCAACGCCTTGCAGGACGCGCTGGCCGAGCGTCTCGGCTTCGAGGCGGCGCTCTTCATGCCCACCGGCACGCAGAGCAATCTGTGCGCGCTGATGAGCCACTGCCAGCGGGGTGACGAATACATCGTCGGCCAGTTCGCCCACACCTACCGCTGGGAAGGCGGCGGCGCGGCGGTGCTGGGTTCGATCCAGCCGCAGCCGCTGTCGCATCAGGCGGACGGTTCGCTGTCGCTGGCCGATATCGCGGCAAACATCAAGCCGGACGACGCGCATTTCGCCAAGACCCGGCTGCTGACCTTGGAGAACACCATTGGCGGCAAGGTCTTGCCGCTGAGCTATCTGGCCGAGGCTTCGGTGCTGGCGCAAAAGCACGGGCTGGCGCGACATCTGGACGGGGCGCGGCTGTTCAATGCCGCCGTCGCTGGTGCCCAAAAATCGGGCGGCGATCCGTATGCGGTGGCGCGCGACATCACCCAGTATTTCGACAGCGTGTCCGTCTGCTTCTCCAAGGGCCTGGGCGCGCCGGTCGGCTCGGTGCTCTGCGGATCGCGCGAGTTCATCCAGCGGGCGCACCGCTGGCGCAAGATGGTCGGCGGCGGGATGCGGCAGGCCGGTGTGCTGGCGGCGGCAGCGCACCATGCGCTTGACCATCAGGTGGCCCGGCTGGCGGACGATCATGTGCTGGCGCAGCGGCTGGCCGACGGTCTGCAAGGCATCGCCGGCCTGACGGTGGAAGCGCCGCAGACGAACATCGTGTTCGTCGACGCGAATGTCGAGGTGTTGGGTGACAAGGCCGCCGGCCTGCTGCCTTTCCTGAAGTCGCGCGACATTCTTGCCACGGGCCTTTACCGCCTGCGTTTTGTGACCCATTTGAATGTCGATGCGGCCGGCGTCGACCGCGCCGTTGCCGCCGTGCATGACTATTTCGGAGCTTGAGGACCCCCATGCCCATCACCGACCACGAAGCCCTTGCCCGCGTCATTGACCACCGCGAGATTTTTCATGACGAGATGTTGACCCTGATGCGCCGCATCATGGCCGGCGAGATGTCGCCCGTGATGGCCACGGCCCTGCTGATCGGCCTGCGCGTCAAAAAGGAAACCATCGGCGAGATCGCTGCCGCTGCGCAGGTGATGCGCGAGCTGTCGAACAAGGTCACCGTTGCGCCGCAGCTGCTGCCCAAGCTGGTCGACGTGGTCGGCACCGGCGGCGATGGCGCCCACACCTTCAACATCTCGACCTGCTCAATGTTTGTCGCGGCCGCGGCCGGCGCCTGCGTGGCCAAGCACGGCAACCGCAGCGTGTCGAGCAAGACCGGCAGCGCCGATGTGCTGGAGGCGCTGGGCGCCAACATCATGCTCAGCCCGGCGCAGGTGGCTGGCTGCATTTCCGAGACCGGCATCGGCTTTATGTTCGCGCCCAACCACCACCCGGCCATGAAAAACATCGCCCCGGTGCGGCGCGAGCTGGGCGTGCGCACCATCTTCAATATCCTGGGGCCGCTGACCAATCCGGCCTCGGCGCCCAACATCCTGATGGGCGTGTTCCACCCCGACCTGGTGGGCATTCAGGTGCGGGTGATGGAGCGCCTGGGCGCCGAGCACGCGCTGGTGGTCTACGGCAAAGACGGCATGGACGAGATCTCGCTCGGCGCTTCGACTCTGGTGGGCGAGCTGAAGGACGGTGTCGTGCGCGAGTACGAGATCCACCCCGAAGACTTCGGCATCGCGATGGTCAGCAACCGCAGCCTCAAGGTGGCGGGGCCGGACGAGTCGCGCGAGATGATGTTCTCGGCCCTGCGCAACGAACCCGGCGCGCCGCGCGACATCGTGATCCTGAACGCCGGGGCGACGCTGTATGCGGCCAATGTCGTGCCCTCGATTGCCGACGGCATCCTGCTGGCACGCGCCGCCATCGCCACTGGCGCTGCACGCGCCAAGCTCGACCAGTTCGTGACGGCCACCCGGGGCGGGCTCTGAGCATGGACGACATTCTCAAGAAGATCGTTGGCGTCAAGCACGAGGAAATTGCCGCTGCCAAGCACAAGCGCTCGCTGGCCAGCCTGCGTGAGGAGGCCGAACATCGGCAGGACCAGCGCGGCTTTGCGCGGGCACTGCAAGCCAAGGTGGGCTTGGCCCAAGCCGCCGTCATTGCCGAGGTCAAAAAAGCCAGCCCCAGCAAGGGCGTGCTGCGCGCCGATTTCCGCCCGGCGGAGATTGCCGCCAGCTATGAAAAGTACGGCGCGGCCTGCCTGAGCGTGTTGACCGACGAGCAGTTCTTTCAGGGCTCGACCGCCTATCTGCAACAGGCCCGCGCTGCCTGCGCCTTGCCGGTGTTGCGCAAGGATTTCATGGTCAGCGACTACCAGGTCTTCGAGGCCGGCG
>JBBQKT010000380.1:0-2994 GCA_038327205.1 Burkholderiales bacterium
GGTGCGAATGGCGAGGTCTGGGCGAGGCAGCGGCGGATGGTGATGGCCGGCTTCGACCCGGCCACCGTGCGGCGCTACTTTCCGGCCATGCAAGACGTGACGCAGCGGCTGGTCGTGCGCTGGCAAAAGGCCGCCGCGACCGGCGCCGCCATCGACCTGCAGGCCGACCTGATGCGCTACACGGTGGACACCATCGCGGGCCTGGCATTTGGCGACCCGGTGAACACCTTGGCGTCGGATGCCGACGTGATCCAAAACCACCTCGACCAGATTTTTCCGGCGCTGTTCAAGCGCATCTTGTCGCCGCTGCCCATCTGGCGCTGGCACCAGTCGGCGGCCGACAAGGCGCTGGCTGCCAGCATCAACGAGGTCAACGCCGCCGTGGCTGGTTTCATCGCCAAGGCACGTGCCCGCATGGCTGCCGACCCCGGCCTGCGCAGCCAACCCGGCAATCTGCTGGAGGCGATGCTGGCCGCCGCCGACGAGCCCGCCAGCGGTATCGACGACGCGCAGGTGGCCGGCAATGTGCTGACCATGTTGCTGGCCGGCGAGGACACCACGGCCAACACCCTGGCTTGGATGATCGACCTGCTGTGGCGGCATCCGGCTGCGCTGGCGCGGGCGCGCGAGGAAGTGCGTCGCGTGGTGGGCACGGGCTTTCCAACGCAGGTGCAAATGGCCGAGCTGGACTTCGTCGAGGCCTGCATCCACGAGACGATGCGCCTGAAGCCGGTTGCGCCGATGCTGCCGCTGCAGGCGGTGCGCGACACGGTGCTGGGCGATGTGCGCGTGGCGGCCGGTCAGGTGGTGCTGTGCCTGCTGCGGCGCGACAGCGTCAGCGATGCGCACATTGAGCGAGCCGCCGCCTTCGAGCCGGAGCGCTGGCTGGGCCAGGACACCCAGTCCGCCAAACGCATTGCCATGCCCTTCGGCGCCGGGCCGCGCATCTGCCCGGGCCGCTACCTGGCCCTGCTGGAAATGAAGCTGGCGATCAGCGCGCTGCTGACCCACTTTGACATCACCGCCGTCAGCGCGCCCGGCGGCGGCGAGGCCGAAGAACGCCTGGCCTTCACCATGACGCCGCTGGGCCTTTCGATGACTCTGAAAAAAGCCGATGTTTGACCACAACGAAACCCTTGACGAAGCCCGCGCCCGCAATGTCCGCGACGCGGTGATGGAAGACATTGGCGTGGCCGACTGGACCGCCCAGTTGGTGCCCGCTGGCCGCCGCGTGAAGGCGCAGGTGCGCATTCGCGAGCAGGCTGTGCTGTGCGGCCGCGATTGGTTTGACGGCGTGTTCGCTGCGCTCGACCCGACGGCGCAGATCGACTGGCGCTACGACGAAGGCGCGCTGATGACGGCCGACACCATCGTCTGCGACATCGAAGCCGACGGCCGCCAACTGCTCTCCGCCGAGCGCCCGGCGCTGAATTTTCTGCAGCTGCTGTCCGGCACGGCCACCGCCACCCGCGCGCACGTCGATGCGATCCAAGGGGCCAGCACCAACCCGCGCGGCTGCGCTCTGCTCGACACCCGCAAGACGGTGCCCGGCCTGCGGCTGGCGCAGAAGTACGCGGTGCGGGTGGGCGGCGGCGCCAATCAGCGGCTGGCGCTGTATGCCGGCATCTTGATCAAGGAAAACCACATCGCTGCGGCCGGCGGCGTGGCCCAGGCTTTGAGCGCCGCGCAGGCCTTGAACAGCGGGGTGCCGATTCAGGTCGAGGTGGAGTCGATCGCGCAGCTGCAGGAAGCTTTGGGTGCAGGGGCCGTCAGCGTGCTGCTCGACAACTTCAGCGAGCCAATGATGCGGAACGCCGTCGCGGTCAACCAAGGCCGAGCGCTGTTGGAGGTGTCCGGCGGCGTGGCGCTCGATCAGCTCCGCTGGATCGCCGCCACGGGGGTGGACCGCATCTCCGTCGGGCGGCTGACCAAGGATGTCAAGGCGGTCGATTATTCGATGCGGGTGCTGGGTTAACGGCTACTTGAACCAATCCTCGTCCGGCAGCTTGGCGAACGTGCGCTTCAGGCCGTCGCCCCAGCCGCGGCAGAGCTTGTTGTAGTAGGGGTCGTCGGCGGTGATGCGGTGCGGGTCGGCGGGGGCGAAGGTGTCGCTGCGATAGAGCAGCATGTCGATCGGCAGGCCCACCGACAGGTTGCTGCGGATGGTTGAGTCGAACGAGATCAAGGTGCACTTGGCGGCTTCCTTGAGCGAGGTGTCGGTGCGGACGACACGGTCGATGATGGGCTTGCCGTACTTCGATTCGCCGATCTGGAAATAGGGTGTGTCGTCGCCGGCTTCAATGAAGTTGCCTTGCGCGTAGACCCGGAACAGCCGCGTCGGCTCGCCCTTGATCTGGCCACCGACGATGAAGCTGCCGCCGAAATCGACGCCCTGTCCCAGCGTTTCCGACGCCGAGTCGCGGGCAAAAATCTCTTTCACCGTGCGCCCGACCAGCTCCGCCACGTCATACATCGATTTGCAGCTGAGCAGGTGTTCGGTTTCGCCGCCGATGCGTTGGCGCAGCAGGCTGACCACGCTTTGCGTGGTGGCGAGGTTGCCGGCGCTGAGCAGCACGACGAGGCGTTCGTCGGCCGCCTCGAACACGCTCATCTTGCGGAAGGTGGCGATGTGGTCGACGCCGGCATTGGTGCGCGAGTCGGAAGCGAACAGCAAGCCGGCGTCAAGGCGCATGGCGATGCAATAGGTCATGGGGAGTGGTTCGCTAAAGGCGCAAAAGCGTGATTATCTCAGCCGCAGTCCAGACGCCCTCGCGATAAGCGCCGGCAAGCGCCTTGTTTTCCGCGCCCTAGCTCGTCGAAACCGGCTGAGCTGGCTGAGTCGGCTGTCCCTGGGCAGCAGTTTCGAGACCTTCAGTGCATCTCAGGCGGACAAAAAAATAGCACCAAGCCGCTGCGGCTGGGTGCTTACGTCATGCTGTATTGAATTGGTGCGCCTGGCTGGGATCGAACCAGCAACCCCTGCCTTCGGAGGGC
>JBBQKT010000381.1:0-2979 GCA_038327205.1 Burkholderiales bacterium
GCCATCGTCCAGTCGCGCTTGACGGTGGCCGGGGAGATCGCCAGCAGCTCGGCGATCTCCTCAATCTCAAGGCCGCCAAAGAACTTCAGCTCCACCACCTTGGCGGCGCGAGCATCGATGGCCTCGAAGGCCAACAGCGCCTCGTGGACCTGCAGCACATTGCCGTCGACAGCTTCGCCGAGCTGCCCCACCTCGGTCAGGTCGAGCGACACCAACATCGCCTCGCGCTTGGCAGCCTGTTTGGCCACCGCGTGGTTGACCAGAATGCGCCGCATCATGATCGCCGCCACACCCATGAAGTGCGCGCGACTTTGCCAATGGGTGCGCGTCTGCTCGGCAATTCGGAACCAGGCCTCGTGCGTCAAGGCCGTGGCGCTGAGGGTGTGCGCGGCCGATTCATGCCGCAGTTGCATCCGGGCCGAGCGCTTCAGCTCCTCGTAGAGCGCGGTAAACACCTCATCAACGGGTCCGCCCGCCTCCATTTGTTGGAGCCACTGGGTCACATTGGGATCGGGTCGCAGCATGCGGCGGATTGTGGCCGACTCGAAAGCCTTTCGATCGGTGAGCTTTTTAGTGGGTGGGCCTTGCGTTAACAGCCATACCCCACCTTCCCCGACTCGGAGCTGACCCCCATGAAAACCGCTGCCCTCGCCCCGGCCCTTGCCCTCGTGATTGGCCTGCTGGCCCTGCCTGCCGCCGCCCGCGACACCATCGCCGGTGTGCCGATGGATGCCAACTTCAAAGCCGCCGAACGCCAGGCGACGATGCTCAAGATCGAGGATGTCGGCAAGCCCGCGCTGGCGGGCATTCAGCGTGCGGCGATCAGCTCGTTCCAGGTGCAGTTCGTCACCAAGGGCGCGGCCGGTGCCAGCTCGTATGACATGGGAAAAACCGGCCGGGCGGGCACCAATGTGGTGGTCACCCTGGTCGGCGTTGGCGCGTCGGACTTTCAGCTGCTGACCGACAAGCTCTACAACGACTTCATCGCCGACCTGATGGTGATGGGCATTGACGTGGTGCCGACCGAAAAGGTGCTGGCCGCACCCGCCTATCAAAAAATGGCGGCCAGCGGCAGCCCCTCACCCACCGCCACCCGCACCAAGGACACCTGGTCCACCGTTTATGCGCCCGCCGGCCTGGCTGTTTACGGCACCGGCTCAACCAGCACGGCGGTGGCGATCTTCGCCGGCTTTAGCGCGATGAGCGCTGTGATGAGCACGATGACCGGCAATCTTGATCTGCAAAAGGAGTTGGATGCGACCCTCATCAATGTGCGGCTGGTGGTTAATTTTGTCGATCTGAAGAGCAGCGACTCCAGCTGGTTTGGCCGCAGTTCGGGCACGGCCACGGTGGGTCTGCAATACAGCCCGTCCATCGTGCCGGCGGAGTCGTTCATGACCGTCCACAAGCCCACGGTCAGCGGCACCCTGGCCTTGAACGCGCCGCTGCTGATCGACGGCAGCGCCTTCAAGGAAGTGAAGGACACCACCTCCATCGCCGCCAATATCGGCCTGGCCGTGCTGTCGCTGGCGATTGGCGGCGGCACCAGCCAGACGGCGGTTGAAAAAGAAGTGGTGGCCGAATCTGAGCCCTACCGCGCCGCCGTTGGCGCGGGCTTGGGCGGCATGCGCGAGATGTTCATGACGCGGCTGCGGGCCAATCGCTGAAGCGACGGCTGAGTTAGGCTGCGCCGTCACCCTACAAGCCTCCGTAGCCCATGCCAAACAACGACCCCGCCGCCCTGCCCTGGGCCGAGATCAAGGCCCTGTTTGAACAGGCGCTGAACCTGCCCGCCGAGCAGCGAGAGGCCTTCATCGCCGAGGCGGTGAGCGAGGCGGCGGCGCGGGCCGAACTGCTGTCGCTGCTGCAACACCACCAGGCCAGCACCGGTGAGCAGGGCTTTATGGATGGCCCCGCGGTGCCGTCGCTGGCGTCCAGCGTGCGGCCCGGCCAGCGCTTCGGCGCCTGGGAGATCGTGCGGCCGGTCGGCAGCGGCGGCATGGGCGAGGTGTTCGAGGCCCGTCGGGCGGACGGCCAATACGAGGGCCGGGCGGCGATCAAGCTGCTCAAGCGCGGCATGGATTCGGCCGCGGTGCTGGCCCGTTTTGCGCAGGAGCGCCAGGCGCTGGCGCGGCTGCAACACCCGCACATCGCCAGCCTGCTAGATGCGGGCCTGAGCGAGGGCGGGTTGCCGTTTTTCGTGATGGCCTTTGTCGAGGGGCAAGCGATCGACGAGGTGGCGCGCGGCCGCTCGGTGGATCAGAAACTCGCGCTGTTCCTGCAGCTCGCCGATGCCGTTGCCTATGCCCACCGGAAGCTGCTGGTGCACCGCGATCTGAAGCCCGGCAACGTGCTGGTAACGCCGGAGGGCCAGGTGATGCTGCTGGACTTTGGCATCGCCAAAGCGCTTGATCCGGCCGAGGGCTTGAACGACACCACCGTCGGCACCAGCCGGCCTTTCACCCCCAATTACGCCAGCCCCGAGCAGGTGCGCGGCGAGCCGGTCAGCACCGCCACCGACATCTATTCGCTGGGCGTGCTGCTGTACCAGTTGCTCACCGGCGTGCGCCCGACCGGCCGCACCGCGACCACGGCGGCCGAAGCGGCGCGCAGCGTGCTCGAAGAAGTGCCGACCCGGCCCAGCGCCCTCTCGCCCGACGCCGTGCCCGACCCCGACTGGATTCAGCGCCGCCGCCATCTGCAGGGCGATCTCGACAACATTCTGCTGAAGGCCCTGGACAAGAGCGCCGAGCACCGCTACCCCAGCGTGGATGCCATGGCCGCCGATGTCCGCGCCCATCTGGGCGGCTACCCGGTCAGCGCCCGGCCGCAGCGCTGGAGCTATTTGCTGCGGCGCTTTCTGGGCCGCAACCGGCTGCTCGTGGGCATTTCCAGCGCGGCCGTGCTGGCCCTGCTGGCCACCGCCGGTGTGGCGACCTGGCAGGCCTTTGAAGCGCAGGCGCAGCGGGCATTGGCCGA